>JBJEFO010000046.1:0-29190 GCA_051874135.1 Lysinibacillus sp. | reverse complement strand
AAAAAACTTTTTGGACACCCCTTTTCTACTTAATAATTATCTCTTAGGAAGTATTGACGCCTGCGATTACTCGGCGTAGAAAACATTGCTCCTGCGGTGGTCGCATCAAAATGCCACCATCCTCGTCGCAAAGGAGTTGTCTCAAAAAGACTTTTCAGACAACTCCTTCATTCTTGTATATTTAATTCGTTATAATCGTTTGCGTTTTACAAATGGTAACCACCAGTTCCAATCACCGAATAGTTTCATTAAACTTGGTACAAGCATTAAACGAATAATCGTTGCATCGATTGCAACTGCAATAGCAATGCCGACACCGATTTGTTTAACAGGCATTACGTCTGTAAACGCGAAAGCACCGGTAATGACAATCATAATAAGCGCGGCAGACGTAATAATTTTCGATGTCGAAACGAGTCCATCGACTGTTGCTTTCGCATTTTCTGAACCTTTCTCATATTCCTCTTGAATACGAGAAATTAAGAACACCTCGTAGTCCATACTTAAGCCGAATACGAGACAAAATACAATTACAGGAATGATTAAGGCGATTGTTACTTCTTCTAAGCCGAAGTGTCCATATTGGAATATGTACACAAGAATACCGAATGTAGAACCTAATCCAATGACGTTCATAATAATCGCCTTTAACGGAATGAGGATGGATTTAAAGGCAATCATTAAAATGATAAACGTTGTGATAATAATAATGGCTAATGCGAAGCCAATTTTACTAGTAATTTCATCAAAAATCTCTTGATTAAATTTTGGCTGACCGGATAAGGCAAAGTCTACGCCAAAATCTTTATCCTTCCATTCACGAACGAAATCTTGCGCCTCAGAACTTGCGCCGTCTGCATCAATTGTTGCTACTACATACATTTGCTCGCCTTGTACAAAGTTTTCAGCAACGGCATCTAACATTCCAGGTGACTGTGGATTATTGTTTGCCATTTCCCACGTATCGACAGAATCGATATTAGCAGCGGTAAACATTGTTGTGACATCAACAACTAATGGGTCATCCTGCAATGCTTCTTGAATTTCATACATTTTTTCTAAGCCATCACGCTCTGTCCAACCGCCATCGCGTTCAGCTAACATAAAAACAGTTGCCTGTTTGCCAAGGTCAAACTCTTCTACAAGTTTGTCATATGTTTGGCGTGCATCATAGGAAGTTGGTAAGGAGTCCACAGATGGGATAGTAAGTTCCATATCTTTAATCGGAATCATCGCGATACCTAGTAAAATGACAGCAACTAAAATAATTTTCAGTGGATTTTTTATAACAAATCCAGCAAAGCTTTGCCAACGACTAGCTGTTGACTTAACACGAATTAAACGCCATTTATTCAGGCGATCGCCTAATACAACAATGAGCGCCGGTAATAATGTTAAACCTGAAATAATGGCTAGCATGACGACAAGAGCGCCACCAAGTGCAATGTTTTCAAAGATTTCTACTTTAATGATGACCATTGCGCCGAGACCAATCATTACACAAAGGGCTGAGAAAATAATGGAGCGTCCTGCTGTTAACATCGATATTTGAACAGCTTCCACGACATCGTGACGTTCACGCTCTTCACGGTAACGGTTAATAAATAGCAGTGCGAAATCGATACTAAGTGCTAAACCAAGCATCGGTACAATATTTAAAATGAAAATTGACAAGTTCACTTGTCCACTGAATAATGTTAAAATCCCGAAAGCTGAAACGACCGTAATAGCACCTACAATAATAGGAAGTAGTGCAGAGACAACTGTTCCGAATGCAAGTAAGAGGACAACTAATGCGATAGGCACACCGATTGCCTCAGCCGTCATTAAATCTTTTTGACTAGCTACATTCGTATCTTTTGAAATAACAGGACCACCCGTAATAGAGATGCCTTTTTCCTCATCTACTATTTCTCGAATTTCATCAATAATCGGGAAGTAATCGTCTACAGTATTATCAAAATCCAACATAGCATATGATAAGTTATCTTTGTTGAGCGACTCCACACCAATAGGAGAGGTGATTTTATCGATTTCTTCTACTGCTTCTAAATTTGTTAAAACACGCTCGATAACTTCATCTGATTTGTTGTCAAACAAGACAAATATCGTATTTGCTGGCAACCCGAATGTTTCGGATAATTCAGCTGTTACACGTTGATAATCGCCATTGTAAGCGAAGCCATCTCCTTGTAATTTTGAAGGAAGCTGTAAGGCAAAAACAGCTAATATAATAAAAAGTATGATCCAAGTGGCTACAATTGGTTTTGCAAATTTTGTGACGAATTTTGCGAAAGTTTGCATGTATCATTCCCTCCTTTTATTATCTGTAAATAGTGTACTACAAATATAAAAAAAGAGGTGTTCCGGAAAGTAAAAACTTTCTGAAACCCCCTAGGTAATTAAAAAATGAAATTAATAATTGTAAAGAATAGAACACCCATAAGTGCTGAAATTGGAATCGTAATGAACCAAGTAATGACCATCTTACGTGCTGTTCCCCAACGTACACCTTTTACACGCTGAGCAGCACCTACACCCATAATAGCAGATGAAATAACGTGCGTTGTTGATACAGGTAAGTGGATAAGTGTTGCACTGAAAATAATAGAGGCAGAAGAAAGGTCAGCTGCTACCCCGTTAACAGGACGAATTTTCATAATTTTACCACCTACAGTTTTGATGATTTTATAACCACCAACAGATGTACCTAGCCCCATTGCTGTCGCACAGGCTATACGCACCCATCCTTGTACTTCATCGCCCGTTTGCAAACCTGATGCGATTAAAGCCATCGTAATAATCCCCATTGCTTTTTGGGCATCATTTGTACCGTGTGTAAACGATTGAATTGCGGCTGTTATGATTTGTACTAAACGGAAACGGGAGTTTGTTTTATACAAACTGAAATTTTTAAACAACACTTTAAATAAAGACATCACGATAAAACCGACTGTTAACGCTAAAATCGGTGAAATAATCAGGGCTGCTATAATGTTTAAGAAGCCACTATAATTTAAAATGTCAAAGCCAGCAGCACCAATTGCAGCACCGGCTAAAGAACCGATTAATGTATGGGAAGAACTAGACGGAATCCCATAGTACCAAGTCAGTAAATTCCACGTAATGGCAGAGCATAGAGCTGCTAAAATAACGAGCGAACCGGTCACATCACCTTCAAAAGCATTTAATGACATCGGATCAACGATATTGCTTGCGATTGCCTTTGCTACCCCAACGAATGTTAATGCCCCGATAAAATTCATACAAGCAGCCATTAAAACAGCAACACGTGGCTTTAATGCACGTGTCGATACACTTGTCGCAATCGCGTTTGCAGTATCGTGGAAACCGTTGATGAAATCGAATGCTAAAGCAAAAATAACGACTAAAATCGTAATAAGAAATATTGTATCCATTTATAAAATCTCCTGTTATTACGCGTTACGCATAATGATCGTTTCGATTGTGTTGGCCACGTTTTGACAGTAGTCAGCGATTTCTTCTAATTGCTCGTATAAATCTTTAAATTTGATAAGGCGAATTGGATCTTTTTCATTTAAAAATAACTGCTTAATTGATGAACGAAGAATTTCATCGCACTCACGTTCATAGTCTTTCACTAAAATAGCATGTTGACGCATACCTAATAAATCTTTTTTATTTAGTAAAGTCATCGCTTTTACAATTTCGTCTGTAGATTTTGTAATATAACCGAGGAAGTCACGCATTGATTGGTCAATTTCCGTAAACGAGAACATTTCAAAGTGAGCGATACATCCTTCAGTGCCATCTAAAATATCATCCATACGAATTGCAAGAGAAAGAATGTCTTCACGCTCGATTGGTGTCATAAATGATTTATTTAACATAACGATTAGCTCATGAATTAGTTTATCACCAGCAGTTTCGTATTCCTTCATTTTAATGCTAATTTCTTTTAAATCTGCCACAGTCTCGACGCGAAAATCATTTGCGTAGTGTATACCTTCACACATGTTATCAGCGATTTTCTGAAGTGCTGAGAAAAAAGGGTCTTGCTTTTTTGAACTAAACATGAAAATGCCTCCGTATATAAAATGTTATTATAATAAAATTGAACCTAAACTATCATAACAAAAACTTTAACAAATCTATATAATTTTTAATGCGAAGTTTTCAATCTTTACAATCCTGTAATATAAAGAATGTTCACATTTTATTAATTAGGGAACTTTTTTATAAAGAAAATGCTACATAAAGCCTATAAAATCGCTTATTATAACTGCTTTGTGTTAATTTTATTCTATAAATAGATTATTTTTTCTATGTGTTCCAACATAGGGAAAGTCAGTTTGATTCTGTATTATGTAAACCCGAACATTACAAAAATGTAAATTCAGTTATATTTTTCTTTATAGTAGTGAACGGAATAAATTATATTAAAATAACGAAAGAGGCTATTCTAGATGAACAGCCCCTTCTTAAGTTAAAGATAATTTTGTAATTCATTTTGTAAAAATGGTTTGGCATTTAAAAGCGTAATGAATGCATCGTATCGTGCGCGCTGTTCAGCTGTTGCCTTTTTACCTGTATAGTAGGCACGAATAAGAACGTTTTTAGGTGTATGCTCCATATCGATAAATTCAAGTAACTGTGTATCATATCCAACAAGTGATAATAACTCGGCACGAATAGAATCGGTTGCAAGGGAAGCGAATCGTTCGCGGATAAGCCCATGCTGTAGCATAATATCAAGTGATGGAGTGTTCAGCTGCCGATTAAGCTCGTGTTGGCAACAAGGCACACTTAAAATAACTTTTGCGCCCCACTTCACAGCCCGGGCTAACGCCATGTCTGTCGCTACGTCACATGCATGAAGAGTAACAACCATATCAACAGATGTTTCATCATTATAATCATTAATATCCCCGACTAAAAACTCTAAATCATCGTACTGAAGATCTGTGGCAATACGATTACATTCTTCAATAACTTCCTTTTTCAAATCAAGACCGGTAACACGAATATTTAACCCTTTTTCTACTTTTAAGTAATGATATAAGGCAAAGGTTAAATATGATTTACCAGAACCGAAATCTAAAATGCGTATCGTGCGGTCTTTCGGTAAATATTGTAGTGAATCATCAATGAACTCCACGAAACGATTAATTTGTTTAAACTTATCGTATTTTTGTTTCTTTACTTTACCGTCCTCTGTTTGCACACCTAAGCGAATTAAAAATGGATATGGTGTAGCATCGTCCAATAAATATTGTTTCTTGCGATTGTGCGATAAATTTACTTTTTTTACTGTCGCTTGCTTGTCCGATTTCCAAAGCACTTTATTTTTCTTTGATAGCTGCACGTGAACAGATTGATCTGTAAATTGCGCATGGATTTGGCGAAACTGTTCGAGTAGCAGATCGAAATGTGATGCAAACGCATCTAACGGTATATTTTCATGCTTTAAAATACGCTCGTACTGATACTCTAGCTGAATTGTATAGACGCCTTTTAGCTCAATCGGTTTTAATTTGACACGCTTTAATTCATTCGATTTTTGACGCGGTTGACTAATTGTAGCATTGACTAATGTTTTCTCATTTAATAGCGCTAAAAATTGCGCCTTCATTTGTTCAAAATCCATATTCTCGACCTCTTTATTTAAAGTAAGTATAGTCTATCATAACTCGTTCAATGTAGTGGAATATACGGTTTTATGTTATCAATTAACAGAAAAAGGAGTGATTTTTCAGAAAATATCCCAATTTTCTGTTAATATAGTTATGGGAACGGTAAAATTTGTAGATTAATAGAGGGGGTTTGTAAATGTCAGATTATGCATTTCAATTGTTGGCCATCGTTATTTATATGGTAGCTATGTTAGTGATTGGTTGGTACGCGTTCGTTCGTACAAAAAATTTAAATGATTACATGCTTGGTGGTCGTGGACTTGGACCAGCTGTTACCGCTTTAAGTGCTGGTGCTGCCGATATGTCTGGTTGGCTGTTAATGGGCTTGCCAGGGGCCATTTATTTAAATGGCTTAGTAAGTGCTTGGATTGCGATTGGTTTAACGATAGGAGCTTATTTAAACTGGCTACTTGTTGCACCGCGTTTACGTGCTTATACACAAGTAGCAAGTGACTCTATCACGATTCCGAGTTTTTTAGATAATCGTTTACGTGACAATACAAAAGCAATTCGTATAGCGGCAGGCATTATCATTTTAGTATTTTTTACATTTTACGTATCAAGTGGGATGGTAGCTGGTGGTAAGTTCTTTACGAGTTCATTTGGCTATGATTATCATACTGGCATGTTAATTGTGTCAGGAGTTGTTGTTGCGTATACACTATTTGGTGGTTTCTTGGCGGTTAGTTATACAGACTTCTTGCAAGGGTTAACGATGTTTTTAGCGTTAATTACGGTACCCGTATTTGGACTATTTTTAACAGGTGGATTAGGAGATACGATTGATTCGATTAAAGCGGTTAATCCAGAGCACTTATCATTATTTGCTTCGACTGCCACAGTAGCGGGTGTCATTTCTTCTGTTGCTTGGGGGCTAGGCTATTTTGGTCAACCACACATTATTGTACGCTTTATGGCGATTAAATCCGTAAAAGAAACAACGTCAGCACGTCGAATCGGAATTGGTTGGATGATTTTTAGTTTAGCGGGTGCGATTGCTACAGCGCTTGTTGGTGTAGCGTACTACCAACAAAACGGTGGTGAACTAGCGGACGCTGAAACAGTATTTATCGTACTTGGCCAAATTTTATTCCATCCATTTGTAGCAGGGATTATGCTTGCTGCTATTTTAGCTGCAATTATGAGTACGATTAGTTCGCAGTTAATTGTTACTTCATCTGCACTTGTAGAAGATATTTATAAAGCGCTTTTCAATAAAACAGCGACAGATGCTCATTATGTGTTTGTTGGTCGTTTAGCGGTATTATTAGTATCGATTATTGCTGCTTTCCTAGCGTGGAATCCAAACAACTCCATCCTTGATTTAGTAGGTTTTGCATGGGCAGGATTTGGTGCTGCATTTGGTCCGATTATCATCTTAGCACTATATTGGCGCAAACTAACGAATATCGGTGCACTTGCTGGGATGGTGAGTGGTGCGTTTGTAGCGTTTATTTGGGGAAAAGTACCGAGTTTAGCATCAACATTATATGAAATTGTCCCAGGATTTATCGTCTGTCTGCTTGTAGCAGTTGTAATAAGTTTAGTAACGTATAAGCCGAATCGTGAAATTGAAGCAGAGTTCGATGAGACACTTCGCCGTTTGAATGTTGAAGAATAATAAGAAGTAAAAAAGTTTAATAATGGAATGGAAGAGGAACCAATACTTTGTAGGTTCCTTTTTCTATGTTACGATAAATTTACTAGTACGTAGGAGGGTTTTCGTGAGCAATTTAAAAGACATTGAAACATTAGAGGAAAAAGGGATTTTAGTCGGTGTAAATTTGCGTAATGACGACAATTTTGATTATTCGATGGAAGAGCTGGCGAATTTGGCGGAAGCGTTAGATGTTGAAGTTGCTGGCTTTGTTACACAAAACCTAGAACGCGTGAATCCGTCGCATTATGTGGGGACGGGGAAAATAGAAGAAATTAAAGCATTTGTTGAAGAGACAAATTCAAATATTGTCATTTTTAATGATGAATTATCCCCGTCACAAATTCGTAATTTAGAACGTGACTTGGAATGTAAAGTAATTGACCGCACGATGCTGATTTTAGATATTTTCGGACGTCGCGCTAAAACACGTGAGGCACAAATGCAAGTAGAGCTAGCGCAACTTCAATATATGCTACCGCGTTTAGTTGGCTTACATGCGTCGCTATCTCGTCAAGGTGGTGGTACGGGTGGCGGCTTTAAAAACCGTGGTGCAGGGGAAACGAAGCTAGAGCTCGATCGCCGTAAAATTGAAGACCAAATCGCAAAGCTACGCAAAGATTTAGAGCAAGTAAAAGAGCAACGTGAGACACAGCGTAAGCAACGCCGTAAAAATGCGGTACCTGTTGTGTCGATTGTTGGTTATACGAACGCTGGCAAATCAACAATTATGAATCAATTACTTATAAAAATGGGGCAAGAGGACTCCAAGCAAGTATTTGAAAAGAACATGCTATTTGCGACATTGGAAACATCGGTCAGGAATATTGAACTACCGGATAACAAATCCTTTTTACTAACAGACACAGTTGGATTTGTCAGTAAATTACCGCACCATCTTGTGAAGGCGTTCCGTTCAACATTAGAAGAGGCACGTGACGCGGACTTGCTGCTACATGTAGTCGATGTTTCAAATGAAGAGCATAGCTTTATGATGGACGTAACGAATGAAACATTAAAAGCAGTTGGCGTAGAAGGGATTCCGACGATTTATGTATACAATAAATCGGACTTAGCGAATGTGAAATATCCGCTCGTAAGTGGTGAGAATATTTGGCTATCTGCAAAAGAGGGAACAGGTCTTGATGAATTAATAGAACTCATTAAGCTATACATTTTCGCTGACTATGTCACGTGCAAAATGCTAATCCCGTATGATAAAGGTAACGTTGTTTCTTACTTAAATGAAGAGGCGACAGTGATAAATACATCCTATGAAGAAGAGGGAACATTGCTAGAGATTGAAATCAAGCAATCAGATTACAATAAATACGAACAATACGTTATAAAATAAAGGGCTGCGTTTGCAGTCCTTTTTATGTATTTCCATTGATAAAACTTCCCCATTTGGTTTCTTGACTAAGTAATTATAAATGCTTAACTGTAAACGATTCCTTTTATTGTAATTTGTTATTTTCATCATAAAAAATGCAACTATAATTCTATTAAAGCGTCTTCTTGTATTAGTAAATATTTCATCTAGTATAATTATTTTTGTATATTTGTATAGTTATATTTTGTTAAAGGAGAACGATTTTACATATTTAGCTATACCATTTCCGAATTCAGAAAATACAAACTAAATATGAGAATTTGGGATTTGTGAGCAAAAAGTTTGAATTTAATAACATTTTGAAAACTACTTGCATAATTTCACGTTATGTTTTAAGGTATTTAAGTATTATTTTTTGACACGGAAATGTCTACAAAAAGAATTGTCAGATAAATGAAATATTATATTAATATACGGAGGAAGGTATTTTCATGCTAAGTAAAGAAGAAATCGTCAGGTCCGTACCGCAAAAAGGCTTTTTAGGACACCCTAAAGGATTATTCACATTATTCTTTACGGAATTCTGGGAGCGCTTCTCATACTACGGTATGCGCGCTATTCTTCTCTTTTACATGTACTATGCAGTAAAAGATGGTGGTTTAGGATTAGATCGTACACAAGCGAATATCATTATGTCGTTGTACGGTTCGTTAATTTATATGTCAGGGATTATCGGTGGTTGGATTGCTGACCGTATTTTAGGAACACAGAAATCTGTGTTTTACGGTGGTATTTTAATTATGATTGGTCACATTGTGCTATCACTTCCAGGTGGCGTAATAGCGCTTTATGCATCAATGGCACTGATTATTATCGGTACAGGTTTATTAAAACCGAATGTATCATCTGTAGTAGGGGATATGTACTCAGCAAACGATGCGCGTCGTGACGCTGGTTTCTCTATTTTCTACATGGGTATTAACATGGGGGCATTCGTATCTCCTTTAATCGTTGGTTGGACAAAGGAACAATGGGGCTTCCATGCAGGGTTTGCAGTAGCTGCTGTAGGTATGTTCATCGGTTTAATTGTATTTATTATGTCGAAGAAAAACTTAGGTTTAGCTGGTTCACAGCCAACTAACCCATTACAACCTGGTGAAGGTAAGCGTTCAGCAAAAATCTTTGGTATTTCAACAGTTGTTATCCTTGTTTTAGGTGTCATTGCCTATGCAACAGGTAACTTAACAATTGAGAACTTCTCATTATTAATTACGACTTTAGGTATTTTAATTCCGACATGCTTCATTGCATTCATGTACCGTAGTCCAAAAACAAGCGAAGATGAAAAGTCTCGTTTATTAGCTTATATTCCATTATTCATCTGTGCGATTATGTTCTGGGCGATTGCTGAGCAATCAGGGACGGTTTTAGCAACATTCGTTGATACACGTACAGATTTATCAATCGGTAGTTTTAATATCCCAGCATCATGGTTCCAATCGCTAAATCCGCTATTTATCATTTCAGTAGCACCATTATTTGCGATTATGTGGACGAAACTAGGGGACCGCGGACCATCTACACCGAAGAAATTTGCGTTATCATTATTCTTCTCGGGTGCATCCTTCTTATTAATGATTGTTGCAATCGTATTAAGCGGGAAAGGTTTAGTAAATCCATTGTGGGTTGTAGGTTCATTCTTCTTAGTTGTAATTGGTGAGCTATTACTATCACCAGTAGGTTTATCAGCAACAACAAAATTAGCACCGCAAGCATTTGCAGGTCAAACAATGGCGCTCTGGTTCTTAGCTTCAGCAGCTGCTCAAGCAATTAATGCACAGCTAGTACGTATTTATGAAGTTGTTTCAGAAACAGTGTATTTCGGTGTATTAGGCGGATTATCAATTTTACTAGGGGTAATTTTATTACTGATGAGCCCAATGATTTCACGTGCAATGCGCGGAATTAAATAAAAGGTATGACAGAGAAACAGATTTTTTGTTTCTCTGTTTTTTTATGTAAATAAGGGGATTGTGTGAATTGATAGAAAAGTATGGATACATAATTTAATTTCTATATAATGGAATTATCGAGCGTTATATGAAGTAGAAGCTACAGAAGTTGTCACCTAAAGTATAGTTAATTTTTCATCAATCGTTCTGATGGTCATATGATAATGGTGATTAGCGTATTACTTCTATATAAACGACCTTGCTCCGGTAGCAACAGGTAGAGACTTATTGCGAACATCGGAGTAGCTCTATTAGCTTTAAAATACGAGATATGAGGAGGCGGAAAGGCATGTTAGAATCAGTTGTAGTAAAAGAATTACAAACAATTGAGGAAATTGAAGAGGTACGTCAGTTAGAGCGAGAAATTTGGGCGTCAGAATGTGTGCCTGTGCATCAAATCGTTTCTTCTATCAATAACGGTGGGCTCGTTCTTGGAGCATATTTAAGAAATGAGCTAATAGGGTTTAACTATGGCAATGCGGGATTTGTAAATGGTGAGTCATATTTATACTCGCATATGCTCGGTATTAAGCGTGAATTTCGAGAGCTTGGTGTTGGTGAATTAATCAAACATAGACAAAAAGAAATTGCTGGAGAAATGGGTTACGCCAAAAGTAAGTGGACATTTGATCCGTTAGAAGTAAGAAACGGCTATTTAAACTTTACTAAACTTAGAACGTATTCAAAAACGTACTTACCGAATTACTATGGCGAGTTAAATGACCCGTTCAATAAATTATTACCTTCTGATCGTATATTGGTGGAGTGGAATATAAATGATGGAGATTATTTACGTTGGGATTTGAAAATCGAAGAGTTAATAGAAGAAGCGATAGAACTAGTCCCGTGGTCTTTAAGTATTGTAGGATTGCCGATATTAGATAAAGACCATGCATTTGATAGTAACATTTCTTTCATTAAAGATGCTTATTTGCTTCCGGTACCAGTAAGTTTTCAAAAGATTAAAGTTGAAAGTCCATCACTTGCAGAAGACTGGCGTTACAAAACACGAACAATATTCCAAACGCTTTTTTCTCAAGGGTATGCAGTTGTTCATTTAACTCAAAAAAATGAACATATCGGCCATTATTTGTTCGTGAAAAGCTCTTTATTTGCTCTGTAAGGGAGACAATAAATGAAGTTAACAGAAGTCACATTATATACGATGAAAATGCGGTTGAAAACACCTTTTATCACTAGTTTTGGTACTATTCAGGATAAAACGGTTATTGTAATCAAAGCAACGGATGAAACTGGCGTTGTTGGCTGGGGGGAAGGGGTTGCCTTTGATCACCCTTCCTATACAGAGGAAACAGCGAAAACAACGTTGCATATGCTAAAAGATTTTTTAATACCGACTGTATTGCATAAAGAAATAGCACATCCAGATGAAGTAAACCGTTTATTTCAACCAATACGTCGCAATATGATGGCAAAGTCGGCGATAGAAGGGGCTATATGGGACATTTATGCCCAACTAACAGATCAAACGTTAGCAGCTGCTATCGGTGGAACGAGAGACAAAATTGAAATTGGTATAAGTATTGGATTGCAAACGACAAATGAACAGCTTTTTCAAATCATTGACAAACATTTAAATGAAGGGTATAAGCGCATTAAAATCAAAATTAAGCCTGGAAAGGATTTAGAGCTTGTACGTGCAATTCGGGAACGATTTGGTAATATTCCATTAATGGCGGATGCAAATTCAGCCTATACAATAGAAGATTTACCTTTACTCAAGGAGCTAGACAAGTATGAGCTAATGATGATTGAGCAACCGTTAGCCTATGATGATTTAGTCGAGCATGCAATTTTACAAAAGAAGCTGGCTACACCTATCTGTTTAGATGAAAGTATTACTTCTCTTGCAGATGTGAAACGTGCAGTGATGCTCGGTAGCTGTAAAGTCGTCAATTTAAAAATTGCGCGTGTTGGTGGAATAACAGAGGCAAAAAAAATTCATGATTATTGCGTAGAGCAAGGTATTGCTATCTGGTGTGGTGGTATGCTAGAAGCGGGTATTGGTCGAGCACACGCAGTAGCGATTTCTAGCTTATCAGGTTTTACAATGCCAGGAGATACAGCAGGCTCTAGTCATTATTGGTATGAAGATATTATTGAACCAGAAATAATGGTGGAAAATGGCTTTATTGAAGTTTCTAACAAGACAGGTCTTGGCTATACGGTGAAGCAATCGTTTATTGAACAAATGGCTGACCAAAAAATTGTGTTTTCATAACGTTCAAATTTTAAAAGGAGAGGCTTGTCATGTTGATGAGTCTCTTCTTTTATTATTATATACAGCAAAAATAAATGCATTTCTAAGTTACACAAGTGTCAAATAATAATGATTAACCTTGTATTTATAAGTATTATAAAGTTACACTTCTATTTACATAAAAACCTTAAATTTAGGAGGTTATTTTTACTTTTTGATGATTGGAAAAGCTCTAAATTACAAAATTCTTAATTTATCCATATATAATTGAAAATGATTATCAATTAGTTGTTGATTTTACTATTTTCATTGTTTATAATGAAAGACAGCTCAATAGTGATAATCGTTATCAGTAAATTTATTGAGAAAATATCTTTTTATGGGGATTACAAATGAGATTATGGATATTAGTAGTAGCAACAGTTATCCTATCCTTTATTTCGCTATTTATAGGTGCTATAGATATTAAACCGACTGATTTGCTCGATTGGAATTCAGATATGACACAAATCTTCTTGATGAGCCGAGTACCGCGTTTAATGGCGATTATTTTAGCAGGTGCAGGAATGGGGATCGCCGGCTTAATTATGCAAAGCTTAAGCCGAAATAAGTTCGTATCACCGACAACGGCTGGTACACTTGATGCAGCCAAACTAGGTGTTATTGTTTCAATGGCATTCTTTTCAGGTATGTCTTACATGGGACAAATTTTATTTAGTTTTACTTTTGCATTAATCGGAACGTTTTTCTTCATGCAATTATTAGAACGTATTAAGTTTAAGGATGTCATTTTTGTACCGCTGCTTGGTATTATGTACGGTAATATAATTGGCGCAATTTCGACATTTATTGGATACGAAATGGACCTTTTGCAAAATGTAGAAGCGTTTTTCCAAGGAAGTTTTACGTTAATCATTTCAGGACGTTATGAAATGCTTTATGTAGCGATACCAGCAATTATAGTTGCGTACATTTATGCTAATAAATTTACTGTAGCTGGTATGGGTGAAGATTTTGCAAAAAACTTAGGTTTAAGTTACCGCACAGTGTTAAATATCGGATTAATAATTGTTGCGATTATTTCAACAACAGTTATTTTAACGGTAGGTATGATTCCGTTTTTAGGATTAATCGTACCAAACCTAGTATCACTATATTTAGGTGATAATTTACGGAAAACAATTCCGCATACAATTTTCATGGGAGCTGCGTTCTTATTAGTATGTGATATTATTGGCCGAGTAATCGTACATCCATATGAAATTCCAGTAAACACTACAGTCGCAGTAATTGGTAGTGCGATCTTCTTAGTGATGTTATTTAGGGGGAAAGCATATGCGAAAAAATAGTACGAAGCTAATAATTTTAGCAGTTATTGCTTTAATCTGCGTGGCGTTATTCGCCTTTTATAATATTCAAGGTAGTTTTAGTTACGCCTTTCCAAAGCGTCTCGAACGCATAGCCGCAATGGCAATTACAGGTACAGCAATCGCTTTTGCAAGTATCATTTTCCAAACAGTTACACACAATCGTTTATTAACACCGTCAATGATTGGTGTTGACTCGATGTATGAAGTAGTACAAACGATTATTTTCTTCTTTGCAGGAACGGCATCAATTTTTGTAGTAAATCGTTATTTAAATTTTGGTGTATCAATTATTGCAATGATTTTATTTGCACTACTTTTATATCGTTTCTTATTTAGAGCGGATAAGTATCCAATATTCCTTTTATTATTAGCAGGTATGATTATTGGTACATTACTCGGTAGTTTGACTACGTTCTTGCAGGTTATTATTGATCCTGTCGAATATGAAAGCTTACAATCACGTCTGTTTGCGAGCTTTATGAACGTAAAAACAGAGTTGCTGTTAATTGCTTTTATTATTTTATTAGCATGTTTCATTTACGGTTGGCGACTATTACGCGACTTAGATGTTGTCTCGCTAGGCCGTGATAATGCGATTAACTTAGGTGTTAACTATGACAAAATGGTGCTGAAAGTAATCGTTTTATCTTCTATTTTAATTGCTACATCTACAGCACTTGTTGGGCCGGTTACGTTTTTAGGCTTAATTGTAGCGAACCTTTCATATCAATTTTTTGCAACGTATAAACACTCTGTTTTAATCGTTGGTGCAAGTTTAATTAGTATTATCGCGCTTGTCGGCGGACAGTTTTTAGTGCTACATGTATTTAACTTAAGTACAACCATTAGTGTCGTTATTAACTTTATCGGTGGGATTTACTTTATTTACTTATTACTAAAGGAAAGTAGGAAAGCAGGATGATTAGTATTAAAGGGCTTTCTAAAAGCTTTGGGAAAAAACCGGTCGTTGAAAATGTTACGTTACAAATTCAACCGAAAGCTATTACATCTTTTATTGGACCGAATGGTGCTGGTAAGTCGACGTTGTTATCAATGGTGAGTCGTCTTTTAGATGCTGATACAGGTGAAGTATTTTTAGATCAAACTGATGTAAAAAAAATGAAATCAGATGAATTTGCGAAACGTGTTGCGATTTTAAAACAAACAAACCATTTAAATATTCGTTTAACGGTACGCGAGTTAGTATCCTTTGGGCGTTACCCTTATTCAAAAGGTCGCTTAAATGCAGAGGATGAAAAGATTGTAGACCGAGCACTTGAATATATGAATTTAACAGAGATGCAGGACAAGTTTTTAGATGAACTGTCAGGCGGTCAAAAGCAGCGTGCATTTATTTCGATGGTAATTGCGCAAGATACAGAATATATTTTGTTAGATGAGCCATTAAACAACCTAGATATGAAGCACTCTGTACAAATTATGAAAATTTTACGTAAGCTTGTAGATGAGCTTGGTAAAACAGTTATTATCGTACTGCATGATATTAACTTTGCTTCTGTATACTCTGATCGCATTGTGGCATTAAAGGATGGTCGTCTTGTGAAGGATGGCCCTACAAATGAAATTATTAACTCAGAAGCTTTACGTGAAGTATACGACATGCATATTCCTGTCCAAGAGCAGGATGGCTGCCGTATTTGCGTGTACTTTAATTCTCATTAAAATAATGGACGTGCATAAGTGTTCTATACTTATGCACGTATTTAATACACTTTAAACGAGAATGAGAATTCTTTTCAAAAAAGCGTTGACAAAATTTATACATTTCGATTAAGATAGTAACAGTTAAATGTAATTGATAATCGTTATCAATTATTGAAAGAACGTAAATATTAGGGGGATTACTTGAAGATGAAAAAGTGGAAATTTTTAACGGCGGCAGCAGCGTTAACATTAATGTTAGCAGCGTGCGGAGATGATGAAGCGAAAGATACTTCTGCAGAGGATACTGGTGCGGAGACGACACAAACAGAAGATAAAGAGTCTGCTGAAACTGCAGCATTCCCAATGACAATCAAATCTTTAACAGCTTCACGTGAAGACGAAGAAAAAGGTACTACAATTACTTTTGAAGATGTAACTTTAGAAGAAATGCCAGAGCGTATCATTACGCTTGACTATGGTTTCTTAGATACACTTGATGCACTAGGTGTTGAAGGAATCGTAGGAATCGCAGCTAACGGTGGTAAAGGTAACATCCCAGCACACTTAAAAGAAAAGTATGTTGTTGATGGTGTAGCTGATGTTGGTACATTAAAACAAATCGATTTCGAAGCAGTAGCAGCTGCTAATCCGGATGTAATTTTCATCTCTGGTCGTCAAGCGCCATTCTATGAAGAATTAAAAGAAATTACACCAAACGTAGTATTCATTGGTTCTGATAACGAAAACTACATCGATGCTGTTTATGAAACAGTAGATTTAGCTGCTCAAATCTTCGGTAAAGAAGAGAAAGCGGAAGAATTAAAAGCATCATTACAAGAAAAAGTGGATGCAGTAAAAGAAAAAGCTGCTGGCTATGAAAACGCACTAGTAGCAATGTACAACGATAAGAAAATCTCTGGTTTCGACAATGGTCCAGATTCTCGTTTCGCATATGTTTACAATGACTTCGGTTTCAAACCAGCAACAACTGATATTGCAACTTCATCACACGGTTCTGACTTCTCTTATGAGTCAATCCTTTCAGTTGACCCAGAAGTATTATTAGTAATTGACCGTACAGCTTCTGATGTAGAAACAATTAAAGCTGATATCGAAAACGACATCATCAAGAAAACTCGTGCTTACAAAGAAGGCAAAATCGTGTACCTTGACGGTGTTAACTGGTACTTCTCTTCTAACGGTGTAACAACTGAAGCAGATAAATTAGATGAAATCTTAAACGAGTTAAAATAATTTGTTTAACTAAATGGCATGCCTCATCATTGGGGCGTGCTTTTTTAATAAAAGGAGCGATTGAAAATGTTTGTACAAATTCGTAAATGGACAGTCACAGAAGGTAATGCAGAAAAAGTATTAGAGCGATTCAAAAAGAAACCTGATCAAGGTCCATCTTTAATTGAGCAACGCGAAGGTTTCATCGGTCGTGAGCTGTTAGTGAAAAATGTTCGTCGTGGTGAAGAAGAAGTCGTTATGATTGTACGCTGGGAATCAGAAGAGGCTTGGAAAGCTTGGGAAAAGAGCCCAGAGCATATTGCAGGCCATAAGAAAAAAATTGCAGAGCACGGCGGGAAGCCACCAAAGCCAGACTATGTTATTAATATGGAACATGGTAACTATACAGTTGTTGAATAAATTACGTAGGCGTCCTTTAAAAAGGGCGTCTTGTTCTTTTTTACGAGGGAATTTTATATACATAGATTGAGTACAGGGAATATTATCGTTAGAACCGTTAAACAATTAAGCTATTGCACGACGGATGCGAGCGATTGTAGGAGGTGAATAAATGAAAAATTGGATGCTTATATTAGCTTTTGTTACTTTTCTTGTATTTGTTTTCTTGATGTATACATTTGACACGCCACCCCTTATTAACTTTGATAAAGAAATGGCCTCTTTAATGGAAGGTAATAAATTTATAGAATGGTTCCATTACTTAGGGGAGACGAAATTTATTTATTCAGTAGGTATCGTATTGCTTATATGGTTATGGTTTTATAAAGGCAATTATTATGGCATGTTTTTAGTTCTCTTGACATATCCAGTTGGCTTTTTATTGAATCAACTTATTAAGCGTATTGTGGAGCGTCCACGGCCGGACATTGCCGATCAGCTAGCTTCTTTTAGTTTCCCTTCAGGACATGCAATGATGGGTATGCTGTATTTGTTAACAATTGCGTATTTTTTATCGAAAGAGTTTGTAGATAAAAAGAAATCAACAATCATTTGGTTTGTTGCGATTATTTTAATTATCCTGATTGGGCTTTCACGTATTGCAGGTAGTAGACACTTTGCGACAGATGTAATCGCTGGTTGGAGTCTAGGGTATACATGGTTTGTACTGTGTATGCTATGGTATGAGACACGCAAACGTCAATCTAAAATAGAAGATGCATAAGACGCTCTTTATTTAAAGAGTGTCTTTTATTAGTGATAGGAGGAGATAAGTTTGTAAATAAATTAGGAAAATTATTGAAACTAATATCTTCTTTAAACGTATATAAGTTAATTACATAATTTGGAGGTGATTAAAATGCTCTTCGGTTTTTCACTCGCTACGGTATATTTAACGATTTTAATCGTCATCGGGTTAGTAACAGTCCTTTATTTATTTTTTTCTGATATAGCTGATGGAGCAGCAGAAGGAATTCCGTTTGTTGATCCGGCTGTTATATTAGCCTTTATAACGGTTACAGCAGCGGGTGGATATTTATTAGAGATATTTACAGGTTTTTCACATCTAATCGTCCTAATAATAGCAGCAATTATCTCATCCATTATTACAGCTCTTCTCTACTTTTTTTTCCTCGTTCCACTTCGCTCGGCAGAAGTTTCTCTTGCTTACACAGAAGAATCGCTTGCTGGGCAAACAGGTAAAGTAATTACGCCGATTCCAGTCGATGGATTTGGTGAAATTATTATCGAAACAGCTAGCGGCATTATTAATAAACGCGCGGCTAGCTACAATCAACAAGAAATTCCGTACGATCAAGAAGTTCTAATTATTGAAGTAATGGACGGTACAGTGTATGTACAGCCATATGAAAGAGTTTTCCAATAAGATAAGGGGGCGTTTCTATGTTAGGTGTTATTATTGCAATTGGAGTTGTCGTATTTTTATTAATTGCGATTGTAGCGGTTTATGTCGCAAAGTATCGAACAGCAGGTCCAGATGAAGCATTAATCGTTACAGGTAGCTATTTAGGCTCTAAAAATGTTCATACAGATGATTCAGGGAATAAAATTAAAATCATTCGTGGTGGCGGTACGTTCGTTTTCCCGGTGTTTCAACAAGCAGATCCGCTATCGTTATTATCAAGTAAATTAGAAGTGACAACACCAGAAGTGTATACAGAGCAAGGGGTACCTGTTATGGCGGATGGTACAGCGATTATTAAAATCGGAAGCTCCATTTCTGAAATTGCTACAGCAGCAGAGCAATTTTTAGGAAAGGATAAGCATGAACGTGAAGCAGAAGCACGTGAAGTTTTAGAAGGTCACTTACGTTCTATTCTAGGTTCGATGACGGTGGAGGAAATTTACAAAAATCGTGATAAGTTCTCACAAGAAGTGCAACGCGTAGCTTCTCATGACTTAGCAAAAATGGGCTTAATCATCGTTTCGTTTACGATTAAAGATGTGAGAGACAAAAATGGCTATTTAGAGTCATTAGGTAAGCCTCGTATTGCACAAGTAAGACGTGATGCGGATATTGCAACGGCTGAGGCAGAGAAAGAAACGCGTATTAAACGTGCACTAGCCGATCAAGAAGCACAAAAAGCAGAGCTAGCACGTGCAACAGAAATTGCTGAGTCAGAAAAAGATAATCAATTAAAAGTAGCAGAATATCGCAGGGAACAAGAAATGGCTAAGGCTCGAGCTGACCAAGCGTATGAACTAGAATCTGCGAAAGCAAAACAAGAAGTAACGGAACAAGAAATGCAAGTTAAAATCATTGAACGACAAAAACTAATTGAATTAGAAGAAAAAGAAATTTTGCGTCGTGAGAAACAATACGATTCGGAAGTGAAGAAAAAGGCAGATGCAGACCGTTATGCTATCGAGCAAAATGCTGAGGCACAAAAACGTAAAGAGCTTGCGCATGCCGATGCAGAAAAATACCGTATTGAAGCACTTGCTAAGGCAGAAGCAGAGAAGGTTCGTTTGGATGGTATCGCAAAAGCTGATTCAGAACGGGCTCAAGGGGAAACAGAAGCTGAAATTATTCGCTTAAAAGGTTTAGCAGAAGCCGAAGCAAAGCAAAAAATTGCGGAAGCATTCGAGCAATACGGGCAAGCAGCAATTTTAGATATGATTGTTCGTATGATGCCAGAGTATGCAAAACAAGTGGCAACACCGCTTTCAAATATCGATAAAATTACCGTTGTTGATACAGGAAGTGGTACGAATGGCGGTGCCAATAAAGTCACTTCCTATGCAACCGATTTAATGTCTAGCCTACAAGAAAGTTTAAAAGAATCATCAGGTATTGACGTGAAACAACTGATTGAAAGTTACGTAGAAAAGAAATAAACATATACTAATTTAAAAGATACCATCTTAACAAAGAGATGGTATCTTTTGTGTTTTAAAAGCTATTATATCGAGGGGATGAAATTTGGTTTATAACATAAGATGTTACTTAGTTGAAGAAAGTTGCACTAAGGAAACTTCTTGTATATAATACAATTAACAAATTAGCTAGATAAAAGGGGGAGTCGTTGAATGGATGAAAACGTACTGCTCGCACTTGGGCTTACATTGTTTGCAGGTCTTGCAACTGGTGTTGGTAGTTTAATTGCATTTTTTACATCGCGCACAAATACAAAGTTTTTATCAATTGCATTAGGGTTTTCAGCAGGTGTCATGATTTACGTTTCACTTGTTGAAATTTTCGTGAAAGCAAAGGATTCTCTAACTGCTGCATTAGGCGACACTCAAGGATATTGGATGACACTTGCTGGCTTCTTTGGTGGTATGCTATTGATTGCATTAATCGATAAATTTATCCCAAATAAGACAAACCCGCATGAAGTACGAATGGTTGAAGATATTAATAAAACAGAAGTGAAAATTAGTGATGCAGATAAATTAATGAAAATGGGTACATTTACAGCACTTGCAATTGCGATTCATAACTTTCCAGAAGGTATTGCGACGTTTATGTCGGCATTGCAAGATCCGAGTCTAGGGATAGCGATAGCAGTCGCTGTAGCGATTCATAACATACCAGAGGGGATAGCAGTCGCTGTACCGATTTTTTATGCAACAGGTATACGAATGAAAGCATTTAAATTGTCCTTATTATCGGGATTAGCAGAGCCAGTTGGTGCCGTTGTAGCGTATTTAATTTTAATGCCGTTTTTAACAGACGTAATGTTCGGCGTAATTTTTGCTGGTGTTGCTGGGATTATGGTATTTATCTCGCTTGACGAGTTGCTACCAGCAGCGAAAAAATATGATGAAACTCATTTATCCATTTACGGTTTAGTGGCCGGAATGGCTGTCATGGCAATTAGTTTAGTGCTACTTGCTTAAAAAAGCGTTCGCGATGAGTCGCGAACGCTTTTTTAAGAGGCAGATGTTACATTTTCAGATGCAATTGTAAATAATGTATTAATGTGATTTGAATTTTCAAGTTCATCAATAACGGCAACGGCAAAGTCAGCGTAGCTAGTATAACTATTAAACTGTGAATTTACGACAAGGCGTTGACTACCAATAATATAATGTCCTGTACGTGGTCCTTCCGAATCAAACATGGCAGACGGGCTCAAAAATGTCCATTGGATAGAAGAATTTTTTAAGTCATATAAATTTTGTAGCTGGTATTTCGCAGATTCACGGAGATGCTCTGGGTAGTCTTTATGTTCCATTAAACGGATTGAATGATTTCTGTCGACATATAGGCAACCGGAGCTACCGACGACAAATAACTTCTTATTTGTACCTTCTAAAAGAGAGATCAAATGCTTACCTGCTTTTACATGGAGGTAAGTCTCACCAGTGGACGGGGCAAATGCGTTAATCAGCACGTCAAACGGTTCGATATCTTCCTTCGTCAAATGAAACAAATCTTTTTCCAGTGTTTTAACGTTGCGCATTCGTAAGTTTGCTTTGTTTATAACAATCGCTGTAACATCATGTTCGCGCATGCGTGCCTCACGTAGAATATGGCTACCTGCTCTTCCATTAGCAGCAATTAAACCAATCTTCATTTTCATTTCCCCTTTCTTGAGTGGTATTTTTTAATTATACAACTAAATTACCTTAAAAATGCAATAAAAAGCTCGAATATACATAAAATTCATACTTTTGACGTAAAGGGATATAACATGAGCATGAAAAAATCGCCTCCATAAATGAAGGCGATTTTAATTAAACTTGAGCTAATGATTGAACAACGATGCCGTTTTGATCGGCTTTTGTTAATAAGATGTTATGTTCAGGGAATTTTTTAGCCATCTCAATGACGAAATTTTGTGCAATATCACTTGGTACTAAAGAAATAAGTGTAGGACCGGCTCCACTTAGAGCTGTGCCGTATGCCCCTGCCTGTTTTGCAGCTTCATGAATTTCATGGAATGCTGGAATTAATTTTGCGCGGAATGGTTCATGGAATAAATCCTTTTCCATATAGCGTCCCATACGCTCATAGTCTTTGGCGATTAAAGCTGCTGCTAACATATTGGCGTTGGCACTTGCGCGAACAGCGTAACTACGATCGAACTGCTCTGGTAATACACCACGTGCTTCTGCCGTTTTTAGCTCTACATTTGGAATGTACACGACAAATGCTGCATCTACTTGTTGGACATGAATTGTATCAACAATGCCGTTCTCATCCATTGCCGACACAGTTAAACCACCAAGTACAGACGCTGTAGCATTGTCAGGATGTCCTTCAATTTGCGAAGAAATGTTTAGCTTATCTTGCACGGATAAGTTTAAGTCACATACTATATTTGCAAGCTCAATAGCACCAACAATTGCGGCTGCACTGCTACCAAGACCGCGAGCTAGTGGCAATTCGCTTGTCATTTCAACATGGCATGCAGGAAGTTCTTTACCGAACTTTGCTGCAACATTACGTGCAATTGTATAAATTAAATGGTTTTCTACTGTCGTATCTGAAGGGACATTCTCACCTTTATGGATAAATGTCCACTTATCTGCAAGAGACACTGTTAAATTTAAGTAAAGTGACAAACCTAACCCGATAGAGTCAAAGCCAGGTCCTAAATTCGCAGTGCTCCCAGGAACTGTGATTTGCCATTTGCTCATTACAGAATACCCTCGATGTACTTACGAATTTCTTCTTCGTCATTTTGCAGTGATACTAAATCAACTGTTGATACGTTCATTGCTGTATCAGGGTCTTTTAAGCCGTTACCAGTGAATACTGTAACAACTTGGCTACCAGCAGGGATTTTGCCGGCTTTTACCGATTTGATGACACCTGCAAGTGAAGCAGCAGAACCTGGTTCTACGAATACACCTTCACGACCTGCAATTAATTTGTATGCTGCTAAAATTTCTTCGTCTGTTACCATATCGATGATACCACCAGACTCGTCACGAGCAGCTTCGGCAAACTTCCAGCTAGCAGGATTACCGATGCGAATTGCTGTTGCTACTGTTTCTGGGTTCGCAATTGGCTCACCTTTTACGATTGCAGCTGCACCTTCTGCTTCAAAACCAAACATTTTTGGTAGACCCGATTGTTTTGTTTCATTATATTCTTTAAATCCTTTCCAGTACGCTGTAATGTTACCAGCGTTACCTACAGGGATACATAGGAAGTCTGGTGCTTTACCTAATGAATCAACAATTTCGAATGCAGCCGTTTTTTGCCCTTCGATACGGTATGGATTTACTGAGTTTACAAGTGCAACAGGTGTCGTTTCACTAATTTTACGTACAATATTTAAAGCGTCGTCAAAATTGCCATCAATTTCAATGATTTTTGCGCCGTACATACAAGCTTGAGCTAATTTACCAAGCGCTACTTTACCTTTTGGAATAACGACGATAGATTGAATACCAGCGCGTGTTGCATAAGCTGAAGCTGCCGCAGATGTGTTACCAGTAGAAGCACAAATAACGCATTTTGCGCCATCTTCAATAGCTTTTGCTACGGCAAATACCATACCACGGTCTTTAAATGATCCAGTTGGATTTGCCCCTTCAATTTTTCCGTAAAGCTCGATTCCTAGCTCTTTTGATAAGTTAACTAAGTGTACAAGCGGTGTATTTCCTTCGTTTAAAGTTAAAGCTGGTGTATTTTCATTAACGGGTAAAAACTCTTTATATTCTTCAATTAAACCTTTCCACATAACAAGTTAAGCTCCTTTTGTGCTCACTAGATGAACAGTTGTTTTTGTATAAAAGACATTTTACTCCTACGTAAATTCTATTTCAATAGGAAATAGATAAATATTCAAAACAATTCGATATTTTCGGTTTATTGTTGTCACTTTATTGAAACAAATGTATAGTATCAATGTAACATCAAGTGTAAAGACAGGTGGTAGGAAAGATGAATCAAACAATGAAAAACAATAATACAACTACACAACCGATTTCGCGTAATAGGCTATTAGGTGTTGCAGGGGTTGGGTGGATGTTTGACGCAATGGATGTCGGAATCTTATCATTCGTCATTGCGGCGTTAAGTGTAGATTGGGGATTAAATTCAACAGAGATGGGCTGGATCGGTAGTGTTAACTCCATCGGGATGGCAGTTGGTGCATTACTATTCGGTGTATTGGCGGATAAAGTAGGTCGCAAGAAGATTTTTATGTGGACCCTTATTTTGTTTTCTGTCGCAAGTGGGCTGTCAGCGTTTACAACAACGCTTGCCGCATTTTTAGCACTACGTTTCTTAATCGGTATGGGGCTTGGTGGAGAACTTCCCGTTGCTTCAACGCTTGTTTCAGAAAGTGTAAAGGCTGAAGAGCGCGGCCGTGTCGTTGTGCTATTGGAAAGTTTCTGGGCAGGTGGCTGGCTAATTGCTGCAATTATCTCATACTTTGTCATTCCGGCAGATATTTGGCCAATTGAAGGCTGGCGTATTGCGTTACTATTAACAGCGCTTCCGGCTATTTATGCAGTTTATATTCGTATAAAGTTGCCAGATTCACCGCAATTTGCAGTAAAAGAAGTATCAAAAAAACGTTCAGTATTTCAAAATATTGCAGACGTTTGGTCAAAACAATATGCAAAATCAACATTCATGTTGTGGGTGTTATGGTTTGCGGTTGTATTCTCGTATTATGGCATGTTTTTATGGTTACCAAGTGTCATGGTAGGAAAAGGTTTCGACTTAATTTCTAGCTTTAAATATGTACTAATTATGACGTTAGCGCAGCTACCTGGTTATTTTACAGCAGCTTGGTTTATTGAAAAATTCGGTCGGAAGTTTGTACTTGTTACCTATTTAATAGGAACGGCAGCAAGTGCGCTTGTGTTTGGTAATGCCGAAACAGTTAGTATGCTACTCGTATCAGGTATGCTTTTGTCATTCTTTAACCTTGGTGCCTGGGGAGCATTGTATGCATATACACCTGAGCAATATCCGGCAATTATTCGTGGAACAGGTGCTGGTATGGCAGCGGCAGTTGGTCGAATAGGTGGGGTATTTGGTCCATTGTTAGTTGGATCATTATTAGGTAAAGGGTATGAATACGGAACAATTTTTGCGATTTTCTGTGTAGCAATTCTAATTGGTGTGGCAGCAGTCATTTTCTTAGGAAAAGAAACGAAACAGACAGAACTACGTTAATAAAAAAAATGACAGGAAAGTTCATGCTTTAGGTACAAGTGTTGTGTTCTTTTTTTGTATAAATTTATTATTATTTTCAAAGTGTATTAACTTAATAGGAATAGTTAATTTTGATAATTCTTTTAGTTTTTGGAAATTAATAAGTAAATCTTGTCAATTTTGTATCCGAAATGATTTTGTTTGTTAAAGTGATAAAGTTTTTTCAGAAAAGTCATTGTATTCAATTAATATTCGTGTTAATGTATTTTTTAATATATGGACCATAGCGTGTAGCAAATTAACATCACTGAGACCATTTAACTATTTGAAAGAAAGGAAATGAAATATGAGTATTTGCGATAGTATTAAGAAAAGATACATAAGACTATCAAAGGGACAACGCAAAGTAGCACAATTTGTAATTGATAACCCAAACATTATTGCAACGCAAGTAGCTTCTGAGGTAGGTAGACAAGCGGGCGTTAGTGAGTCTACTGTCATTCGTTTTTGTTATGCAATGGATTTATCAGGATTTAGCGAGTTACAACAAAAGGTAAAAGAATACTTAATTGAAAAAGATGGCGTAGCACCTGCTGCAGTAAAAACACGTGTAGGAAAAAAACAGAATATGCCTAGTAACGAAGTGATGACACGTGATATCGATAGCATTGTAAATGCAATGCAAAATATTAACGAGAAAGACTTTAATAAAACAATTGATGTGATACATAGTGCTGAACGTATTTTTATTCTCGGTGTAAGAAGTTGTGCACCAGCTGCTTTTTGGTTATACACTAAATTAGAGGCTTATCGAGATAATGTACAATTGATGAGCTACAATGCTGAAAAAATAGCGATTGATTTAACACAAATGAACGAAAAATCTGTGTTATTCGTTGTTGGAGTAAATGAGCAACAAGAAGATGTAATGGCAGTAGTAGAATTAGCAAAACGTAAAAAGGTAAAGCTAGTAGCACTTACAGATAATGTTCCTTGCCCTTTACAAGAACAAGCAGATTTACTATTTACAATAGGGACGTCGGAAGAAGATTTTGTAACAAGTGATGTTGCGGTATTATCTTTACTGCATTCGATTGTTGAATGTATGGTTATGCAAAATAAAGAACATTACGAATCCGTACGTACTCAAAATACACAAAGCATACCAAGTTCTTTAATGCAATTAGTGTAAAAGAAAACCCGATCCTCATATGAGGATCGGGTTTTACTAATTTAGAAATTTACTATAGTATAGTTCATCAAAAAATTCATCATGGAGTTTAAATGAACTTTTACGTACACCTTCACATGTGTAGTTATGTTTTTCGAATAAAGATTTAGCTTTTTCATTAATAGCTAAAATGTTTGCTTCTAAACGTTCGATTTGATGGCTTCGGCACCACTGTTCTGCTTGAGTTAGAAGAGCAGAACCAATACCGATATGTTGGAATGCTGCAACTACCCCGATACGTAATGCAGCAACATGTTTTGTACGTGATGAAGTATTACCTTTAATTAAGGCATATCCTGCAAACTCACCATTAACGATACAAAGTAAAATATTGCTCGTTTTCACTTTGCGCCATTCTGCCATACATTTGCGTATTTGTTGTACGGTTAAGTTTTGTTCATTAGCCTGGAAATACTCAAACTCACATTCGTTAAAAATAGATTCTTGCAAATTGATGAAAGATCGTGCGTCATCCGTTTCAATTGAGCGGATAATATATGTATGCTTATTACTTCCTTCTACCTCATCCACACCTTCTTTATTTTGTAGACGTGAGAATGTTATAGAGCGACCTAATTTAACGTCAACTACGTTATAGCCAGCGTTATGCCAAGATAAATAATGGGTTAATGGTGGTTTCGTTTTTTTCCACCAGCTTAAGTTTAAATAAGCAGCGTTCGGTAATTCTTGCCCCATAATATTTTCGATTGCTTCATAAGTAAGAGTTATTTCAGGTTGAGTAGAGTTTTGGAAGAACTCAGCTAATGGAATGTACTTCTTCTCCATTTTCGTCGTCATAATATTCCTCGTTTCTCTAAATGAAAATTACATTGAGTAAGTTCAAAATATCACAAGAATAATTTTTTGATATTTTTCTTTGAAAAAATAAGTATTACTCTCATATTCTAACACTCTGTTACAAAAAAGTACTAGAAGATAATAAAAAAATAATGTAATTTTTTGTGGAATTTTGTCGAAATTAAGTCGGAGCGAAAAGAATGAAAAAGTTCTATTTTTCTTCAGACATAGAGGTGTGATAAAATGAATTCGGTAAAGTGAAACTTCAATTAGTAGGTCACTGATTGTTAGTGGAATTAATCTAGCTTTTACAGGTGCGGATTTTCTCATCTAGGATGCTTTATTTTGCTTAAGTGTTTATAGAGGTAAATTTTAGTGCTTGTTAATGCGAGATGAATATACGTAAACTTTAAAATTTAGGAGGAAATAGGATGAGCAAGGTATTAGTGTTCGGACACAAAAATCCAGATACAGATACAATTACATCTGCAATTGTATATGCATATTTAAAGCAACAGCTTGGTACTGATGCAGAGGCTGTACGTCTAGGTGACGTAAACAATGAAACAAAATTTGCTTTAGAGAAATTTGGCTTTGAAGCACCACGTTTAATCGCAAACGTGAAAGACGAGGCAGAAAAAGTTATTTTAGTTGACCATAACGAATTCCAACAATCTGCTGACGGCATTGAAGAAGTACAAATTACGGAAGTAATCGATCATCACCGTATTGCTAACTTCCAAACTGCTGATCCGTTATATTTCCGTGCGGAGCCAGTTGGATGTACAGCAACAATTTTAAATAAATTGTTTAAAGAACATAGTGTTGAGATTCCAGCGAATATTGCAGGTTTAATGCTATCAGCTATCGTTTCGGATACATTATTATTTAAATCACCAACTTGTACAGAACAAGATGTAAAAGCGGGGAAAGAACTTGCAGAAATCGCAGGTGTAGATGTTGCTGACTACGGTCTTGCTATGTTAAAAGCTGGTGCGGATCTTTCTGATAAATCATTAGAAGATTTATTATCATTAGATGCAAAAGGCTTTGAATTTGGTGAGTACAAATCGGTTGTAGCACAAGTAAATGCTGTAGATATCGAAGACGTATTAGGTCGTCAAGAAGAGTTAGTAAACCTATTAAATAAAAATGTTGCTGACAACGGTTTAGATTTATTCTTCTTTGTTGTAACAGATATTTTAAATAATGATTCAACTGCTGTTGCAGTTGGTCAAGTAGCAGAAGCTGCTGCTAAAGCTTTTGGTGCCGAAATCGTAAACGGACGTATTGCGTTACCAGGCGTTGTATCTCGTAAAAAACAAATCGTTCCAGTATTAACGGAAAATCTTAAATAATTTGATGAAAGAGGATGCTTAAATTAGGCATCCTCTTTTTTTAGTGGATAGGAAAGTATAAGTTTTCAAGGAAATCCACATAAGAAAAG
>JBJEFO010000045.1:0-6873 GCA_051874135.1 Lysinibacillus sp. | reverse complement strand
CGTACAAAATTCGCATTTCCTCTGCCTTCATTTTCGCAATTCTTTTCTCTTTCATCGCAAGGTAAGGAAGCGATGTGTAGACGACACGATTGTCAGGGTCAATCGCTTTCACAGCTAGTCCGAAATCTTGGTCAAATAAATACGAGCCGTTAAAGTCTTGCATATTAAACTTACTTGACATACCTGCAACAAAGACAACAGGGAACTCGAGCCCCTTTGATGAGTGAATCGTCACTAAACGAACAACATCATCTGCTTCACCAATGGATTTTGCAATACCTAAATCATCACCGCGCGACTTCATACGGTCGATAAAGCGAAGGAAGCGGAACAGCCCGCGAAACGATGTATTTTCATAAGCAAGGGCGCGGTCATGTAGGGCACGTAAATTCGCTTGACGTTGCTTGCCATTAACCATTGCACCAACCATTTCGTAATAGTTCGTCTTTAAATAAATATCCCAAATTAAATCTGCTAGCGAGCCCCGACGAGCAGCACTGCGCCATTCGCTCAGTTGCAGCATAAATTTCTCTAGCTTTTGGCGCGTCTCCACTCTTATGGAGCCCCCACCTTCAGCTAAATACGTTTTTAATGCTTCATAATAAGGGCCATTACGTTTGGCTAAACGAATTGCCGCTAGCTCATTTTCATTTAAACCGATAAACGGTGCACGAAGAACAGATGCTAACGGAATATCTTGATACGGATTATCGATTACCTTTAACAAGTTCAGCATAATCATTACTTCTAGCGTATCAAAATAGCCTTTCGACGACTCTGCATATAATGGGATACCCGCTGCTTTAAACTCTTCTGCTAAGTCCGCTGACCATTTCATCGAGCGCATTAAAATCACAATATCGCTATAACGTATTGGTCGTGATGTTTTATCTTTCGGATTATACACTTGATAACCTTGGTCCATCATGTGCTGGATGCGCTTAATAATATAACGCGCCTCCTGTTGTGCACGACCAATTTCCTCGATTTCCTGTTCCTCATCAGTTGCTTCTTCTTGATATGATATATCGTTTGCGTTCGCTTCATCTAAAATGACAAGTTCTACCGGTACATTTTCAGGTGTATAGCTTGCACTAAATTTCAGTGCTGCCTTGTCATCATAATTGATTTCCCCGACTTTCTCGTCCATCACTTGAGAAAATACATAGTTCGTACTATTTAATACTTCTTGACGACTGCGGAAGTTCGCATTTAAATCGATTTTCATCCCCGTGTTATTCGGACTCGGTAGGAACGTTTTGTATTTACGTAAGAACAGACGCGGTTCAGCTAAACGAAAGGCGTAGATCGATTGTTTGACATCACCGACCATAAATAAGTTACCGTCTGCTTCCCCGCCCGATTTCACAAGCTGTAAAATCGTTTCTTGTAGCATGTTGACGTCCTGGTACTCATCGACAAGCACTTCTTTAAAGCGTGCTTGGAAATCTTGTGCTACGGAAGAAGCGATTAATCTATCCTCATGCTTTTCCGTTAAAATTTCTAGCGCGTAATGCTCTAAATCTGAGAAATCGACTAATCCGCGCTCTAGCTTCGCCGCTTTAAACGCTTCACTATACGCAATCGTTAATTTTACAAGCGTTTCAATGATTGGCTTCATATCGCGAATTTCTTTTACTAAATGTTCAGGACTACGAACAAAGAATGTATCTTTCACCGTTTTCACTAAATTTTTTGCCATGTCACGATGATCTTTCGCAACTTTTTTAGCATAGTCATCGGCATTGTCCGCCTTTTTCACGGTCGGCATGCGTACCCAATTAGCCTTTTGCATATGGTCGTAAAGGTCTTGCCACGAACCTTGCTGAATGTTCTCTAGCGCTACTCGTACAAATGCTTCTTCTTCCGCAGCTACTTGTGCATAAGCTGTTAAACCAAACTCTGGAATCGCGAGTTTTTGCATTTCTTGTAAGTTTTTATGCGCTGCAAGTAACGTATGCTCAATCGATTTTTTCAAATCCTTAACAAACGGTAAATCATCTACTGTGACATCATCGGCTAAATCGTAGGCATTCGGCAATGTACGAAGCCATGCATATGGGTTCGGTTGCACGCGTGACATTTCATATAATTGCTCAATTAACTTTTCAATTTGTTGGTCGCTACGGTCAGATGTAAAGCTATCGACTAAACGATACACTTCGTCTTGTGTGAAAGCATCGTCCTTTTCACCATAAGCACGCTCTAACACTTGCGCTAACACATCATCCCGAAGTAGTGCGACCTCATCCTGGCTAGCAATACGGAAACCAGGATCAAGGTCAATCATATACGCATATTGGCGGCAAATCGATAAACAAAATGAGTGCAATGTTGAAATTTGCGCTTTCCCAATTAAACTTAACTGGCGGCGTAAAAATTGATTGTGTGGATCTTTCGCAATCGCTTTTTCTAACGCCTCTGCCATTCGGTTACGCATTTCAGCTGCTGAAGCGTTTGTAAATGTCACAACGAGCAATTGGTCTACATCGATTCGCTTGTCTTCTGGTGCAAGCACTTTTTGAATAAGACGTTCAATTAACACCGCTGTTTTCCCCGAACCAGCAGCTGCTGCGACTAATATATCTTGACCTTCAGCATAAATCGCTTTCCACTGCTCGTCTGTCCATATCGCTTCACTTGGCTTCGTTGGAATCATCTAGTCCACACTCCTTCTTGATTTTTTCAATAATAGCGGCTGGTTTTTGCGCACTTAAATCTTCGTAAGATTGTGTACCATCACTTGGATCAAACTGACAAACGGCTTTATAACTACAATACTCACAAGCTGTTTTTTTCTTTAAGCGGAATGGTGAAATCGACGTTTTCCCTGCAAAGATTTCATTGCCGGCTTCCTTGTGCTTTTCGATAACAAATTGCTGCAAGGCTGGCATCGCTGTGTCATCGACAACCTTCGAATGTGCCCCTAACCCTTTCGACGTTAACGACACTGGAATGACATTCGATTTTTTTGTTTCTAGTAAATTGCTATCCATCGCTTCTAAAATATCGATATCGCTTGTGACAAGTCCGTTCATCCGATATTTTTCTAGACGACTTAGCTCACGAATTTGCTCATCTACTACTTCATCTAATCGTAGTAACGGATCATGTACATGAACATATAACATACCAGCAGGCGCTACGATAATGTCTTTCTCTGATTCTGGTAGTAATAATGGTGCATTTTTTAATGCCACATCTAAGTACGTTAGTAGCTGCAAAGACAGACCATGATACACTTCATTTAAGTCAATATCCCGACTAGATGATTTATAGTCAACAACACGTAAATACACTGAATTTTTTTCTTCATAAGCATCGATACGGTCAATTTGCCCACGTAAAATCATTTTACGATGATGATTCAGCTCAATTTCAAGTGCTGGTAAAGCTTTCTCCTCGTCCGTTGTTGATTTATCATCGCGTTTCCCAAACGGCTTCTCATGCACAATTGGCTTAAACTTCGATACTTTTGCATGCTCAGTTAATGCAAATAATGTTCTTGCTACAACGCGAATCAATTTTTCTTTAATGTAAATATAACGAGAGCTACTGTCTAAAATACTATACGAGAACACGCCTACTAACGGTTCAACTGTTGCACGTGCTTTTTGTAAACATTCACTGTACGTTTTTGGCGGCTCGTCGTTACTCGTTAAAATCGTGCGAAGTGCTTCGTGGAATAAATCCCCCATCGCAAATGACTCTAGCTTATACTCGTTCCGTTCCTCTAAACGCAATCCGTACGACGTAAAATGTGAAAACGGACAACGGAAAAATTTTTCGATACGCGACACACTTGCAGATAATTCCTCACCGTATAAAGCAGTCGTATTTTCTTCCGATAACGTTTCCGCTACATTTTTGTTATAAAGTGGCTTCGTTACGTTATATAACACTTCTTGCCACTTCGGATGGCGTTCATAAAACGCCTCTAATGCAATCCACTCTTCATCTAGCTTGCCCGTTACTTCTGCATGCTTTAACTGCATCGTTAAATACGCAACAGCAGGACTTGGATGACGTAAATAATTCAATATGTTTTCTTTTTCCAATTCTTCAATCGGATCAATGTACATCCGTAAATGTGGCAATGTACGCTTACCATCTATTTCAAATAATTTGTGAAGACGATTAATGTACAGCGATGGCAATAGCCCTTTACTTTCCTCATCTGCACTTGGGAATGTTAAATATAATCGGTCTGTCGGTGAAGACATTGCACGATAAATTAAAAATGCCTCTTGTAGCAATTTGCTACGTGAGTTCGGTGCAAGCTCATAATCAATCGCATCAAAATATTCACGCTCAGCATCACTAATAAGTCCTTCTCTATCGATGCGCATCGGATACACACCATCATTCACACCGATCACAAATACCGCTTTCATATTGTCAAAACGTGAGAACTCTACTGTCGCCACTTTCACTTCATCAAGGCTAGGCGGAATACCTGCAAACTCTAATGCATCAAAGCCTTCTTCTAGCACTTGTATCGTATTTTCAAGTGAAATTTCTTGCTCACCAAACATGAGAACAAATTGATCTAACACGTTAACCCAACCGTCCCATACTTGGTCATGCTCACTTGCATATTCAAATGCTGCATCTTCTAACTCATGCTCTTTTAATGCTTGTAGCTTTTCATAAACATGTAAGTCATCTATAAACTCATAAATCGCTTTTGCAATCGCCAATCCATTTTCCGCTGCTTTTATTTTTTTCTCTAACGCAAGAAGCGGTGTACGTATTAAGTCGCGCCCACGATGTAGTAGTTGCTGCATCTCTGCCTCTGCTGACGTTTGGATAGAATCAACTTTTTCTAATGTACGGAAACGCTTGTACACCCAATACTTATCATCTTTCCAACGATTATGCTGAATGCCCTTTGCAATGACAAAGTTTTCAAGTTGGTCTACTTGCTCTCGCATATTATCTATATTACTGTTTAACGGGAAAAATAAATCGGTTTTCACCCCACGGAAAATCGGTTCATATTGCCAATTCGATTGGATGACCTCTAATGCCGAACGCGTTAACTCGATTAATGGGTGGTGCAACATCGGACGCTTTTCATTCGAGAAAAACGGGATTCCATATTGCGCAAATGTCGTACTAATAATCGGATCATACACATCTGGCTGACGATACATAATCCCTATATCACGATAACGAATCCCTTCCTCATGAATAAGCCTTAATATTTCCCGAGCAATACTGTGCACTTCCGCGCGGCGATTAGCCCCTTCAATAATTTGCACATCGCCGTTCGCTCGTTTTGGCAATGGAATCGGTGCATGAAATTGCTTTTCGATATGCTGTAAATCATCATTATTAAAGCGAAAAGTTCCTTCTAAATGCACACGTGGTTCTATTTCAACCCCTAGCTGCATCGCTTCTTGAATTAACTTGTCGTACGAAAATGCAGCACGGTGGAATAAAGCTCCCGGCTCAGTTGCGGCATTGACATCATCAAACGGCAAGATAACTGTGACACGCTTCGCTAGTGAAAGTAATTGCTGTACAATCGCAAATTCACGTTTTGTAAACATAACAAATCCGTCAATATAAATATGTGCTTCCTTTATTTGCGATGAATTTTTTAGCTGCTCTACTAAAATCGGATAAAACCCTTCCCCGTCTACATAACCGTCACCGATTTGCTGTTCTAGCTCACGCAAAATGATTTGGAAATCTTTCATCTTTGCAATTAATGTATTGGATGCTTTTGCTTGCTCTAACTGTTCGATAATCGGGACAATCGATTCGCTCGTAATTTCATATTGGCTAAATTCACGTAATAACGTCTCCACTTCTTGTGTGAATCCGCGCTTACCTGCCGCCTGTCGAAATAGCTCAAATTCATCTTTATGTTCTTCTAAAATACGGCGTAACAACATCCGGTAGCCAAAATAATCAATTCGCTCCTTCGCGATACCGCCCGTTTCTTGCAAAATAAACCACGCTAATCGTTTAAATGTTAGTACTTGCGCCCGCATAATACCGCGCACATCGTACTTATTTGTTAACTCATACTCCGTCGTAAACGACATCTGATCCGGTACGATGACATAAATCGGATACCCTAACGGATTATGCTTTAAATCGTCCACAATCTCCTGATGAATGACAGTCGTCTTTCCTGAACCCGCACGTCCTGAAATAATACGTAATGACAACATAATCCCCCCTTCAAATACTACTCCTTCTATTTTACCTTAGAATACACGTTCGTGTATCAAATTAATAAACGTAAATTTACCAACAAGCAGGCCAGCTTCCATGTTTTACATTTAGCTACTTTATAAATAAGAAAAACGAATCCCCCAAATACCCAATCTAATGTTAAAAGTCTTATTATCGTAACATGGATTGATTTCCGCTCTGGCTAGATGCAGCTCCGGACCAACAGGAATTTTTTATATTTTTTGATTTATTTAAACCAATTTTAATATTCACTCTGTAAAGTTATAGTTGTTCCAAGAATAAAATAAATTATTAGGAGGATTATTTATGTCAACTATGACAAGAAAGTTAATTGCAAGTGTTACATCTGAAATGCAACCTCAAAAAGGACAAGAGCATCGTTCAAGTGGAAATTTTAGTACACAAGGTCTTCCAGAAGGTACAAAAACATTAGCTTGGGAAATCGAAGGCGGAGGAGAAACAGAAGTAATTAAATTCTCGGTAAAAGAAGATGTACCTGGTAAAGATCCTGTATTCTTTACAGAAGTTTATAGTGGCAATCGAACAGCAGTAAAGTCTAACCGTTCTCTTTATATTGCAGACCCAGTTGGAGCAACTTCTTCGTTTATCGTGCATGTGTATGCTGTTTACTAATTTTAATCATTTATCTTTCAGTTAAGGTGA
>JBJEFO010000044.1:0-6886 GCA_051874135.1 Lysinibacillus sp. | reverse complement strand
TTTATATAAATCGAAAGAGAGTGGAACTATGGGTCGTAAATGGAATAATATTAAGGACAAAAAAGCTGGTAAAGACGCAGCTAACAGTCGTATTTATGCGAAATTTGGTCGTGAAATTTATGTGGCTGCTAAATCAGGTGAGCCTAACCCAGAATCAAACCGTGCGTTAAAAACAGTATTAGAGCGTGCAAAAACATACTCAGTACCTAAACATATTATTGAAAAAGCAATTGACAAAGCAAAAGGTGGCGGCGACGAAAACTTTGATGAGCTACGCTATGAAGGCTTTGGTGTTAGCGGTACGATGGTAATCGTGGATGCATTAACAAACAACGTAAACCGTACAGCATCTGAGGTACGTGCAGCATTCGGTAAAAATGGTGGTAACATGGGCGTAAGTGGATCTGCTTCCCACATGTTCCAATCGACAGCTGTATTTGGTGTTGAAGGTAAATCAGAAGATGAAGTGCTTGAAATCTTAATGGAAGCAGACTTAGATGCACGCGATATTATGGACGAAGAAGGTACAATTATCGTGTACACAGAGCCAGAGCAATTCCATGCAACACAAGAAGCATTTAAAGCTGCAGGTGTTGAAGAATTTACAGTAGCCGAATTAACAATGCTCCCAATGACTGAAGTAACGTTAACAGGTGATGATTTAGCAAAATTCGAAAAAATGATTGACGCTTTAGAAGACTTAGAAGACGTACAGCGCGTATATCATAACGCCGATTTAGGTGAATAATTTTTAAACAGGGACTTTTATCATTGAGAAATGATAAAAGTCTTTTTTAAAAAAATAATAAAGTGTGACTTTTCTAACTTTATAAACAGAGGTATCCACTTTAAACTATTTGAATATAAGGGTTTTTTTTCTTACTAAGTTATTGAATTATCATGCTAAGCTATAGGCAAAAAAGTTGCGTGATTTGCCTTATTATAGAAAAATAATAACAGGTCGATGGAAAGGAGTGGGTATTTGTGAAAAAAAGGGAACGCCTCGCGAGTCGAATTATTTTAATTGCCAGTGCGATATTTGCACTATTAATTGGTTTAAATGCATTTTTAATGATTTATACGTCAAAACAATCTGTACAAGCAACAATTGGTGAACGGACGATAACGATTGCAGAAAATATGTTAAATCATATGGATGTAGATAAATATGAAGAATTAGTAAAAAATCCATCAGAAAATGAAATTTATTGGGAATTACGCGAGCAGTTAAATGAACTACGCGAGATAAATGGTGTACTTTTCGCCTATACATACTTAGTACCACAGCCAGGAGAAGGTGTTGCATTTTTAGTAGACGGTATGCCTGTAGATGATATAGATGGGGCAGCGGCAATTGGCGATATATCGAGCTCTACAAAATATGAACACATTGAAAAGGTATTACAAGATGGTCATTATTATTCAGATTTACTAGCTGGTGATTACGGTGAATATATTTCGGGGTTTGTTCCGATTAAAGATAACGCAGGAGAAGTCATTGCATTTTTAGGTGTTGATATTGATGCTTCCTATGTAGAAGGGATTGCAGGCGGTATAGCAAATAGTATTTTACCGGGCATGATTGGTGTATTTATAATGCTTAGCGTATGTGCGCTTGTCTTGCTATTCTACTATATTAATAAATCGTTAAAACCATTAAATGATTTAGTAACGGCTTCTACATTATTAGAACAAGGTGATTTGAAAGGTGCTACAGAAGTAGTATCAGGCATTAAGACAAAATCAAATAATGAAATTACTACATTTACAAAGACATTTTCAAAAATGTTAAATGGATTATCGAGCACGTTTGAAATAATTCGTGATAAAACAGGTAATCTTGAGCATGCGGTCGATAATATTAACGAATCTGCGGACAAAGTAGGCGATTCGAGTACGTCGATTGCTAAAAGTATCGTAGAAATTTCAGCTAGTAGCGAGCAACAAAAAGCTAGCAATGATGAAGTAATGCTTGCAATGAATGAGATGGCAATTGGTATTCAACGTCTTGCAGATACAACAAGCGCTATTGCTGCTTCTTCAAGTGACATGACATCACTTGTTGAATCGAGCGTAGTAAACTCACAAGAAGTAATTGAACAAATTCAAAGTGTTGAAAGCTCTGTTGTGCGTACATCTGAGCACGTACGTGAAATGGGTGAAAAATTTAACTCGATTGAAGAAATGGTTAGTGTCATTACGAATATTGCCGATCAAACCAATTTACTTGCATTAAATGCAGCAATTGAGGCAGCACGTGCAGGAGAAGCGGGTAAAGGCTTTGCTGTTGTTGCCGATGAAGTACGCAAGCTTGCAGAAATGTCTCGTCATTCCGCAGATGATATTCATAATCACCTACAGAGCTTCTTGAAAATTACGGAGCGTGCATTAAGTGAAATGAATAGAAGTACGGAAGATGTAAAATCCGGAAGTGCAGCGGTTGCCTCTATCGGAGAGAAGCTAAATCAAATTTTAGTTTCTGTTGAAAATGTAAATGGGCAAATCCAAGACGATTCGGCTGTTATTCAACAAATGTCAGCAAGTACAGAAGAAGTGTTAGCTTCAATAGAACAAGTGAATGCTTTAGTAACAAATACAACAAATCAAACAAAAGATGTTGCAACATCTACAGAAATTCAAGTGGAAATGGTGAAGCGATTAAATGAAATTGTTCAGCGTTTAGATGAAACATCTGATGACGTTGTACGAGAAATTGAAAAGTTTAAACTATAGGTGAGAGAGTTGTAATATCTCGCATAACGTATTCATTATAAAGTAAAAGGGTGTAGAGGATTATTTCATCTACACCCTTTTAGTTTAAGTACAAAGTAAAAGCGAATCTTTCGAAGGCTAGGCTACTTTTTCTTGCATTCATTTCAAAAATACTAAATAATGAAATTATAAATTTCGGCATTCGAATTAATGGAGGGAATACTATGAAGTTTGCAGATTATGAATATAAACGCCCTGAGTTGCAAAAAATGAAAGATGCAATTCGTGCATTAATTGAACAGTTTAACGAAGCGGCAACGGTTGAAGAACAGAGCGAAATCATTGAAAAAATTAATGCCTATCGTCAAGACTTCTCAACGCAAGCGAATCTTGTATACATTCGCGCTTCAATTGATACAACAGATGAATACTATCAGCAAGAGCGCGATGCTTTAGATGAGATGGAACCAGAGATGGATGAAGTTGTTACAGAATACTATCAAGCGTTAGTGAATTCACAATTCCGCGCTCAATTAGAAGAAAAATGGGGCTCGCAGCTATTTGCTTTAGCAGATAATCAAATTAAAGGCTTCTCTCCAGCAGTTATTGAACTGATGCAAAAAGAAAATAAATTAGTGTCAGAATACAATAAGCTAGTAGCTTCTGCTCAAATTGAATTTGATGGAAAAACGTTAACATTAGCACAGCTTGCTCCTTACGGTGAATCAACAGATCGTGCTATTCGTAAAGCAGCACGTGATACATCCGCTAACTTCTTTGCAGAAAACGCAGAGAAATTTGATGAATTATACGATCAACTTGTGAAAATTCGCCATGAAATCGCGACAACATTAGGCTACAAAAATTACGTAGAACTTGGCTATATTCATATGAACCGTATAGATTATAATGCGGAAATGGTAGCGAAATTCCGCGAGCAAGTACGTGAATTTATCGTGCCGCTTGTTACAAAACTATATGAACGTCAGGCAAAGCGTATCGGTGTTGACGATTTAAAATATTATGATGAAGGCTTAAAGTTTTTATCAGGCAACGCGACACCAAAAGGCGATGCAGATTGGATTGTAGCGAATGGTAAAAAGATGTATGAGGAATTATCACCAGAAACAGGCGAGTTCTTTAACTACATGTTAGATCGTGAACTGATGGACTTAGTTGCGAAGAAAGGGAAGGAATCGGGTGGCTATTGTACGTTTATCGAAAACTATAATTCCCCGTTTATTTTCTCAAACTTTAACGGTACATCAGGAGATATCGATGTATTAACACATGAAGCAGGGCATGCTTACCAAGTGTATGCTTCTCGCAATATCGGCATCCCAGAATATTTATGGCCAACATATGAGTCTTGTGAAATTCACTCAATGAGTATGGAGTTTTTCACGTGGCCATGGATGGAGCTATTCTTTAAAGAGGATACAGATAAATATAAATTTGCCCATTTAAGCAGTGGGTTAATTTTCTTACCATATGGTGTAGCGGTGGATGAGTTCCAGCATGTAGTGTATGAAAATCCAGATATGACACCGGTACAGCGCAGACAGGCTTGGAAGGACATTGAAGCGAAATATTTACCACATCGCGACTATGACGGTCATGAGTATTTAGAGTCGGGTGGCTTCTGGCAGCGCCAAGGTCATATTTACGCAAGCCCATTCTATTATATTGATTATACATTAGCACAAATTTGCGCATTCCAATTTTGGAAACGTTCGCGTGAAGAATTCGAAGCGGCATGGAAAGACTATGTGCATTTATGTAGCTTAGGTGGATCACAATCGTTCACTAATTTAGTGAAGGAAGCAGGGCTAATTTCGCCATTTGAAGAAGGATGCGTTGAATCGGTAGTAGGTGTCATTGAAGATTACTTAAATAGCATTGATGATACAAAGCTATAGTATATATAAAAAGGATGAGAGAGGGACATTTCCCATTTCTCATCCTTTTTAATTTGTCATTTTGTTAGAAATATGTAGAAAAACTTGTTTGAAAGTCGTGAGATAAGTAAAAGCTATAGAAATAAATGGATAAAATGTTACAACTTTTATTTTTTTATGTAGCAATCTCTTGTTCGTTCGTTAAATAAAGTATAATCGATAATATGAAAACATGGATAAAGTGAGAACGTAATATGTTAAATTCATAGTTCAACTTATTAAGAGTTAGTCCATGAGGAGGTAAGTAATGACAAAAAAACTGTGGTTTCAAACTGGTGTAGGAATTTTAATTGGCCTATTGATTGTTAAATATTTTATAGAGATTAAGTGGATTTTTAACCCGTTATGGATTATTTTAAGCACTATTTTCGTACCGTTGTTATTAGGTGGCGTTTTGTATTATATAACAGAGCCGCTTCAGCGATTGTTAGAAAAGCGGGGCTTACCGCGATGGGGAAGTATTACAACAATTATTATTTTGCTTGCAGGATTAGTGACAGGACTTTTGCTGCTAATTGGGAATCCAATTGCAACACAGGTTAATAATTTAGTGAAAAATGCACCTACTATTGCAGCTAGTATTCAAGATACAGCCGATTATATTATTGCAAATAAAGATAATTTGCCGCCACAAGTGGAGGAATTTGTGGATTCGATTTCCAATTCCATTCAAGAGATTGCGGTAAAAGGTAGTACTCGGCTCGTAACCATTATTAGTGGTGCAGTATCCGCAACATTTACACTTATTTTAGTACCATTTTTCTTTATCTTTATGTTAAAGGATCATGAGAAGTTTGCACCGAATATTTATAATTTATTTTCAGGAGAGCGTCGTACATGGGTAAAAGAAACACTTGAAGGAATCGATAATGTACTACGTAGCTATGTACAAGGACAAGTATTAATCAGCTCGATTCTTGCTATCATGATGTTTATCGGCTATTTAATTATTGGACTAGAATATGCGTTGTTACTATCGATTTTCGCGTTCTTTATGAATATGGTTCCGTTTATCGGGCCATGGGTATCACTTGTACCAGCTCTTATTGTAGCAATCCTCCAAGACCCAGTGTTAGTCATTTGGGTAGCGGTTATTACGCTCGTTGCACAGCAAGTTGAAAGTAATATTATTACGCCAAATATTATGGGAAAATCTTTAGATATTCATCCACTAACCGTTATTTCATTAGTGCTTGCAGCCGGTAATATTGCAGGATTCATTGGGATTTTAATTGCCATTCCTACATATGCCGTATTAAAAGTAATTGTTGTGAAAATTTACGAAGAGCGTAAGAAAATTAAAGAAGCAGCTACTAAAACCGTTTAATTGGAGGAGAAGTATGTCGCACGGCTACTTCTCTTTTCGATATGTTATACTAATGGGCGAAAGAAATTTTAAAGGAGCTTTTTATGCTAACATTTGAACAAAAGCAGGCTATTATTGAGGAATTTTCACAACTAACAAAGAAAGAGATTTCATTAAAGCGTATTAATTATCATTTTGACGGAAGTTTATACGAAAAGACGATTGTTGTTGAAAAACTGCATCCAAATGGTAATGGTTTTGTCTTTGTAGGTGACTTATTAAAATATGAAAAAGAGGCAAGTGATAAAGGGCTTGTCAATATTCGTGATTATTCAGAGCAAGCGCTACGAGAAATTATTGCAGACTCAATCGAGTATTTATCAGAGGAAATTGACGATGAGCCGATTATTGAAATTTGGACAGACCGCAGTCGAACAGAACTTGAACTTGTATATGAAAATCGTTCGTGGAATGTATACCATAACAATAATTTAGAAGAAGCATTCGGGACGCGAGAAGCAGCGGTAGAGTATTTGCGTGAGGAAGGCTTCCGACCAGCAAAATAAAGGCGGGGGATACGAATGGGAGAGAAAAAAGATACGAGTGGTAAAAAAATAGGAATCATCGTAATTGGCTCAATTATCGTTGCGTCTATATTTGCAGTGATTGTCATCACGATTTTCTATAACACGTATGATCCATCTAAATATGGCCGCAACAACGGTGGTATTGATCCGGATAACAAAGGGGTACCAGAAGCACAAGAAATAGACGAGCAATCAGCTCCGGTGGTAAATGGGGTATACGAGTCTGTAATAATTTCGAATTAGATAGGAAAAGGGGTGTCCAAAAAGTAAAAAACTTTTTGGACACCCCTTTTCTACTTAATAATTATCTCTTAGGAAGTATT
>JBJEFO010000043.1:0-6887 GCA_051874135.1 Lysinibacillus sp. | reverse complement strand
TGGAGCCGTGCCCCCAGGAAAGCGTCCAGCCAGAACGGAAATCAACTCATGTTACGATGGTAAGCCTTTTAATGTTATATTTGGGATTTTTAGAGTTAGTTTTGCTTGTATCGAGTTATTAATTTTTCCGAGGCGTACTTCAACAGTTTTGAGTACGTCTCTTTTTTATTGTAGAATTGTAAAGTGAATATTTTTACGAATTAAAGAGGTGAAAGAATGGAAAAGCACCGTATTTATATAGTTGAGGATGATACGAAAATTGCCTCATTGCTCGCAGAAACATTACGGAAATATCAGTATGACGTAGCGATAGTGGAAAATTTTGAGCGTATTATTGAAGAATGTAAAAATTTTAATCCGCATATTGTATTGCTCGATATTAATTTACCTACATATGACGGTTATTATTGGTGCAGACAATTGCGTCAGCATACGACGTGCCCGATTTTATTTATTTCTGCCCGTTCAGGTGAGATGGATCAAATTTTTGCGCTAGAAAATGGCGGCGATGATTTTATTACAAAGCCGTTTAATTATGAAATTGTACTAGCAAAAATTCGTAGTCAGTTGCGTCGTACGTATGGTGAGTATGCACCGAAGCAGGAAGAACGCACAATTAAACAAGGACAACTGACATTATATTTAGAACGCATGGAATTGCATGTAAAAGAGACGGTTATTCCATTACAGAAAAAAGAATGCATCATTTTAGATTTATTGATGGGAAACGCACCGAAAGTCGTATCGCGTGATCAATTGCTTGAACATTTGTGGGATGACCAAGCATTTGTTGACGAGAACACCTTAAATGTAAATATGACGCGTGTGCGAAAAAAACTTGCAGATTATGGTGTCACATCGAGCATTGAAACGATGCGTGGAGCCGGCTACCGCTTTATTTTAAGTGCGGAGGAAATGTAATGAGTGCAGGGTTAAAGCTATTTATTAAAGAGCATTTGTCTTATGTTATTTTTCAAGTCTTTGTTGTGCTTTTTATTTTGCTGCTGTACTGGCTAGAAGGATTCCGAGATTTTGACACGGCAATATATTCGATTATTATGAGTGTCATTTTGATTACATCCTTTTTAACGATTCGTTATATGTTACGCCGACGTTACTTGAAAAAAATTATGGAGCTACCTAAACGAATGGACGATGCGCTGCAAAAAGATGCTAAAACGTCAGAGTATTACCAAACAGAACGTTATATTCATGAATTGTACAAGCTTTATCAGCATGAAGTACAGGCATTATATGCTATTAAAGTGCGTCAATATAAGTTTACTAATCAATGGATTCACCAAATGAAAACACCGGTTTCTGTTTTAGAGCTACTCCTTCAAGAAGACACGCTTGATAAACGCAGCGTTCAAGAAGAAGTAGATCGTTTAAAGCGAGGCCTCGAAATGGTGTTAATGAATGCCCGACTTGAAAATTTCCAAGAAGATTTACAAGTGGAGCAAGTGAACTTAAAGCAGCTTGTCACGTCTACAATTAATGAAAATAAACGTTTGTTTATTACGAATCGTGTATTCCCTGAAGTGAAAATAGAGGAAGAGCTTGTTGTTATGAGCGACTCCAAATGGTTAAAATTTGTAATTAATCAATTTATTACGAATGCCGTGAAATATACTTTTGAGGACAATAAAAAAATCTTGATAGAAGCGATTCATAATGGAGAAACGGTCGAGCTTCATGTAAAGGATGAAGGAATAGGTATCCCTAAATCAGACTTATCTCGTGTAACAAAGCCCTTTTTTACTGGGGAAAACGGTCGTAAAACAGGTGAATCAACAGGGATGGGACTATATATTGCAAAGGAAATTTGTACAAAACTTGGACACGAACTATTGATTGAATCTGAAATCAATGTCGGGACGACAATTAAAATCATTTTTTAGCGGATAGGGAAGTAGAAAAATTCCGCATAAGAAAAGACATTAACTTGCTCCTTAAAAACGCAAGTTGTGTTTTTCTAAACACTAGTAGGGGTGGTCAGCGTGAAGAAGTTTCAAGTAGAGGAATGGACATTATTAATCGATATTCCGAAAACAAAAGAAGTTTATGAAAAGATTAAATATAGAAATGATATGGTAGAGTGGCTGAACTATATGGAAGTATGCAGCTTCAAAGATCCACAGGTACTAGCTTTTTTTGATAATCTCGGCATCGATATTTTAAAACCGAGTCAACTTTCATATTATCCAGTAGAAGAGGGTACAATGATGATGTATACAGGTAGTTATCATCTTTGTGGAGAGATTGTTGAAGGGGAAATGGATGGATGGGATTTAATAATTGCGGGTCATTGTTTTTCATTAACACAAGAACATGATGCTATTCCACAAGAAATGTCAGGGAATATTCTTGAAATTAGTTTTGAAGTTGTACTTCCGTGGATACTCGATATGTCAATACCAGCTAAATGAGGAGATACTATGTCCATATTAAATATTAATGAAGTAACGAAGGTGTATGAAGGGAAAGTAACGACACGCGCATTAAATCAGCTGAGTTTTGAAGTTGAAAAAGGAGAATTTGTAGCGGTGATGGGGCCATCTGGGAGTGGTAAAACAACACTCTTAAATTTAATCTCGATGATTGATACACCAACGAGTGGAGAGATTATTTTTAATGGCATGCGCCCTCAAAACTTAAACAGTACCGAGTTAGCGTATTTTAGAAGACGTGAGCTCGGTTTCGTTTTTCAAGACTTCAATTTGCTCCCGATGCTGACGGTAGAGGAAAATATTATTTTGCCGCTGACACTAGATGAGCAACCTATTTCGTTAATGGAAGAGCGTTTAAAAGGACTAGTGGATAAGTTAGGTTTATCTACTATTTTACACAAGCGTCCAGATGAGATTTCAGGGGGACAAGCACAGCGTACAGCGATTGCACGAGCACTTATTCACGGGCCTTCACTCATTTTAGCGGACGAGCCAACAGGGAATTTGGATTCCAACGCATCACGCGAAGTGTTAGAACTGCTATCGAAAATGAATCAAGAGAAACAAGCGACAATTATTATGGTAACCCATGATCCGATTGCTGCTAGTTATTGCGACCGCGTATTGTTTATAAAAGATGGAGAGTTTTTTAATGAAATTTATAGGGATGATCGTAGACAGACGTTCTTCCAACGAATTTTAAACGTGCTAAGTTTATTAGGAGGGCAAGTAGGTGACTTTTCAACAATTCGCTTACCGTAACGTCTTTCGCAATTTCCGAAATTATGCGGCATTCTTTATGGCTAGCTTCTTTTCTGTATTTGTTTTCTTTTTATACTCTATGTTGATGTTTCATCCAGAGATGGAAAATGGCTTTTTAGGTGAAGCATCGATTATTGGGATGATTTTTGCACAAATCATTTTAGTGTTATTTTCGTGGTTTTTTATTTTTTATTCGATGAAAGCTTTTTTAGAGGCGCGTTCGAAAGAGTTTGCTATTTTGCTACATCTAGGCATGGAAAAGCAACAGCTTGGTAAACTTGTATTTTTAGAAACGATGATAATTGGTGCTCTCTCAAGTATTAGTGGGATATTATTTGGTTTTATCTTTTCGAAGTTTTTCTTTATGATTGTGCAGGAATTATTAAAATTAGAGGAATTACCTTTGTATGTTTCTTGGGCGCCGTTTTTATTGACGTTTTCTGTATTTATGGGAGCCTTTATGGTGATTGCAATTGGCGGTGTTATGTATGGGCCTAAGATTCCATTAAATGTTTTATTAAGAGGTCGTCCTGTCGATGTATCAGGGCGTTATTCGAAGCGGCGTGCTATTTTAGGGTTTGCTTTAATTGGCATTGGCTATATTTTTTGTTTGATTACGACGAAAACGACACTTTTTACATTTACGTTATTAATTCCAATTGTCGTGACATTTGGTACGTTCTATTTTTTTACCGATTCTTTGTTTATCCTAATAAATTTAATCAAGCGACAAAAAATTTTTTATTGGCATAAAGCGCGAATGTTATCAGTAGCTGAGCAAATTTATACGATGCGCCAAAATGCGAAAGTGTTCTTCGTTGTGACGATTGTGTCAGTGCTCGCTTTTTTATGTGTTGTTCTCCTTGCAGCGCTATCTTCTTACACCGCACAATACGATAAACTTAATCCACTCGGCATTGTATATAAAGGGCATATCGATAATCCGTATGAGGAAGAGCACGTATTAAGTATTATGACGGAGCTTGAGGAGCAAGGATTTTCTTACCATGTCACACGCTTTCAAGTAATTAAACAAACATCGCTTGAAACATCAAATGAAGTGGAAGTTTTTCGCGAGACAGATATTAATCGCATGTTATTTTCATACGGATTGCCGCTCATTAGGCTAGATTCAGGGAAAGGAATGTTTATTCCATATTCCGATGAATCGATAAAAACGTTGAAAAATACGACAGTGAATACAGTACTAAAGGAAAATAATATACCGATTACAATCGATCGGGTGTATCCGGAGATTATTTTTCCATCATCTATAATAAGCAGAAATTCTATCATTATTAGCGATGAGGATTTTAGTCTATTAACAAAACCGTTAGACGTTCCTGGTGAAGTACCAAGCTACCATTTATTCGCTTTCGATATTCCACATTGGATTGAAGCAAAGGACATTGGTCTGTCGATTCAGCAAATCGTAGCGCAGGAATATGTAAAAGACGCTAATTATTCATTGCCGTTTTACTTTGAGAATACAGGATTAAATTATTCTTATATATTAGCGATGTATTCTTTATTTACCATTGTAGGAGTGTTAGTAGTCATCGTATTTTTACTTGCGGCAGGTAGTTTTATTTACTTTAAACTATATGCAAATCTCGAGCGTGAGCGTAAGCAATTTGCTGTATTAAAGCGCATCGGGTTGACAGATGCAGAGCAAAAGAGACTCATTACAAGACATTTAGCACCGCAATTTTTCCTACCATGGGGTATTGCGTTGCTCCATAGTGCATTTGCATTTGTGGCACTTCAATCGGTGTTAAAAGATGTCATGAATCTCATTATTGTTAGGGAAATAATCTTTGCTTTTTGCTTGTTTGCATGTGTACAAATTGTATATTTCTATATGATTCGGTGGCGCTATATTGCCCATGTGAAAGATTAATTCTTAACGTATAAAGTAGAAGAAAAGAACCATTTTCGATTGAATGTTGTAATAAAATACAAATAACCCATTGTTTTACTAATATACTTATTTTATAATATTAACAAAATGAATAAATGTTCATTTTACGCACAAAGGGGGATGGATGTATTGAATTTAGTCGAATGTGTACGACAACAAGCTTTCGAACAACCAGAGAAAATTGCGTATTATTTTATGGGACAAGGGACAAGTTATGCCGAATTTGAGCAAACGGTAGGACGTTTTGCATCTGCTCTACAACATTTAGGGATTGGAAAAGGGGATCATGTGGCATTATTACTCGGTAATACGCCTCACTTTTTCGTTTCTCTTTATGCATCGATGCGAATTGGGGCAACAGTAATTCCGATTAATCCTATTTACACAGCGGATGAAATTTCATACATCATTCGAAATGGTGATGTTAAGGTAGTCATTGCACTCGACATGCTACTACCACTTGTAGAAGCTGGGGTGAAAGCATTCCCGCAAGTACAAGGTTATATCATTTGTGAAACAACGCCGGACGTAGGGGAGAAATTTGCGGCGTTAAGTGATGCAGCGAAAGCAAAAACGAAATTATTTACACACGTATTAGCAAGTACGACGTCAACGGTTGATCCTGTAGCGGTCGATCAAGATGATACAGCAGTAATTTTGTATACATCTGGCACGACAGGTCATCCAAAAGGAGCGATGTTAACGCATGGCAACTTGTATTCAAATGCGCGTGATGTCGGTGACTATTTACAAATGTCAGGTGAAGACCGTATTATTACAACATTACCGGTATTCCATGTATTTGCATTGACGGTTGTTGTAAATGCGCCATTGATGAAAGGGGCTACGTTGTTAGTAGCACCTCGCTTTAGCCCAGGCGAAATATTCAAGCTTGCAGCGGACTATAAGGCAACGGTATTTGCTGGCGTGCCAACGATGTTTAATTTCTTATATCAATTTGAAGAAGGTGATTCAAAAGCGTTTGATCATTTACGCTTAGCAATTTCAGGTGGGGCATCTTTACCTGTATCTCTTCTTCATAATTTTGAACAGAAGTTTAATGTACGTGTTTCAGAAGGCTACGGCTTATCAGAAGCATCTCCAGTAACATGCTTTAATCCGTTAGACCGCGAGCGTAAAGCAGGCTCTATCGGTCAGTCTATCATTAACGTAGAAAACAAAGTTGTGGACGAATTGGGCAATGAAGTTCCAATTGGAGAAGTTGGCGAGCTCATTGTACGCGGGCCAAACGTTATGAAAGGTTACTATAAATTACCTGAGGAAACGGCGATTGCGATTCGCGATGGATGGCTATACACGGGTGACTTGGCGAAAAAAGATGAGGAAGATTATTTCTATATCGTTGACCGCAAAAAAGATTTGATTATTGTAGGCGGGTTTAATGTGTATCCACGTGAAGTGGAAGAAGTATTATTCGCCCATCCAAATGTAATCGAAGCAGCAGTAATTGGTCTTCCAGATCCAGACTTTGGTGAAGCGGTACATGCATACGTTGTGCTAAAAGATCAGTCTATGACAGCGGAGCAACTACAAGCTTACTGTGCAGAGCATATCGTAAAATATAAAGTACCGAAATCAATTGAAATTTTAGATGAATTACCGAAAAACGCAACGGGGAAAATTTTACGCCGTTCATTGAAAGAAATAACAACTGTAAAATAAATATCGGATGTTCTATAGGGCGCGGATAAATTAATGCTAATTTATCTGCGTTCTTTTTAGTTGATTCGGTA
>JBJEFO010000042.1:0-1606 GCA_051874135.1 Lysinibacillus sp. | reverse complement strand
CTTGATCTTAAGTTACTGCGTTTATTGTGTCACTGTTACTAATTGTGTGAGCGCATCTTTCAATGAGGTAGTCGGACGACCAAGTAATGTTTCTAAATCTGAGCTTGTTACTTCTAATCCGCTTTCACGAATTCCTTTTTGTGTCATCAGCAACATTGGAATATATGCTTCTGGTACGCCAGCACTTTTTAGCATTTCACCAAATGAAGTATCGTCTACAGCTAATAACGTTACTTTTTTTCCTAATACGTCGCTTAAAGTATCAACAAATTGTTGTTGTGTTAAATTTTCGCCTGATAATTCATAAACTTTGTTGTCGTGTCCGTCTGTTGCTAAAACATTTGCTGCTGCTTCAGCCAAATCTGGTCGGTATACCCAACCAATTTTCCCTTCACCCGCAGAAGTTACCCATGGCGCGCCAGCTATACAGCCTTGGATTGTTGCTAATTCATTTTCTACGTACCAGTTATTGCGTAAAAATACATATGGAATTCCGGATTTAACAATTACTTCTTCACGTGCATAGTGCATGCCAGCCAAGAAGAAATCACTGCTAGCTGCTCGTGTGACACTTGGGTAAACGATTTGTTTGACGCCTGCTGCCTTTGCTGCCTCGACAGCATTTGTATGTTGACGCATAATCGTTTCAAAATCGCCAAATGTAGACATAATGAAGACACGATCTACACCTGCAAATGCAGCTTCTAATGTTTCTGGCTGCTCAAAATCACCTAAACGTACATCAATCCCCTGTGCTTGATACGCTTGTGCTTTTTCTGAATGAATATCTCGGACACTCACTACGATATTTGAAGCAGGTACTTGTGCTAATAAACTTTCTACTATTTTTGAACCTAAATTTCCTGTTGCTCCTGTTACTAAAACTTTCAATTTGCAACCTCCTATATGACAAATCATTTTATTTAACGTCCCTAAGTTCTATACTATTAGGTATGACAGAAAAATAATAGTAGGCACAATTTTATGACATAGTTACAAAAATAGTACCATGGGAGGAAGAATACATGGCTCGATTTAATTTTCAAGGAGAACCACCTACAGAAGAGAAAGATGAAATTTGTTCTTTGACAGTAACTCAAAACATCATTGCCGGAAGGTGGAAAATTATTATTTTATGGTATCTAAGTCGACGAACAAGGAGATTTAACGAACTTCAAAGATTATTGCCAGGCATATCAAAAGGAATATTGACCAGACAACTGAGAGAATTGGAAGTGGGCGGAATGGTTCACAGAGAAGTGTATAAAGAAGTTCCCCCTAAAGTAGAATACTCCCTAACACCACAAGGAAAAAGCTTTATCCCGGCACTGGATATGATGGGAGAGTGGGGTAAAGAGTATATAGAGAAAAAACTAAAGGAACAAAAAGACTCCTCACCAAGTTAAAAAACACCGGTTATCGGTGTTATTTACTTGGTGAGGCTGAATACTGGATTCATAAAATTCCATTCTGCTTTTATTGTAAGGAACAGAGCCACGTCCTTATGTCTTCGGCGTTGCCCTATCCGTCGTTAAAGGGGGCGCTTGCGCTTTTTCTTCTATGAAAAGGATTTAGGGATGATTTGTTGAATGTTCTATAAAACCGA
>JBJEFO010000041.1:0-1608 GCA_051874135.1 Lysinibacillus sp. | reverse complement strand
TGGCTTTGTGCCAAGGGGGTTGTTTTTTCTGTAAAGCAAGTAAATTTGAAAATTAAGCAAGTATTTTTGAAAATAGAGCAAGTAAATCGAAAAATAGAGCAAGTATTTTTGAAAATAACGCAAGTAAACACACCTAGATGGTATCTTTACGAGGTGATGAGCGGTTTTACATGCTTCATAAGCTGTTCATCTACAAAATGTAATGCTTCGAAATCCGGGATTGTATATGCTTTTAACTCAGGATAATTTTCAATCCAGCGGTCAAACTTATTTTTTCGCTTTGGATCGTTGTAATGTGGGCAAAATGTCCCCTGTAAAAATGATAAGCAATCGAATTCTTCGTTCACTTCGCTATACCCTTTTTCAAACCAGCACATTGCACCGGCACTAATACCAGCCAAAATAACCCCCGCATCATAGGCTGCTCGTAGTGCTTTGTCAAATTTAGTATCCTGCCAAGTCGTCAGCATATTTTTCGTCCCGCCACCACCAACATATACAATATCTTGCTGTAGCAAAAACTGCGTCATGTCCTGCTTTTGCATTTGCTCTATCGTAATATGGGACGTGTGTTCATGTGGAAACGCTTCATAAAACTTCTCGATATAACCTGCTGCATCTCGGCTAGCTGTCGGGATAAAGCAAATATTCACCGCTTCTTTTGGTACTAAGGCTCGTAAATACTGATCAAGTGGTGAATTTTCCTCATTTGAAAAACCCCCGCTTGCTATCGCAAAAATTTGTCGCTTCATCTAATCTAGTTCCTTTCGTAGATTAATTACGGTTACCTTTATTCCACTTTAATTCAGAAACAATACATGCCAACATTATTAAAACGCCTACGGAATAAAATACAGTTAGTTTCGTATTTTCACCAAATGTTAAGCCGATTTGTACACATAAAGAAATTAAGAAAGCACTATAAATGACAACAACACCGTTTCCTCTCATCAAACAAGCTCCTTTTTTATATTTCCCTATAACGTATATTAGCTTGCTACGTTATTTGCCTCGTACTCCCGTTTTGATATTTTCACATATTTAGTAACACTGAAAATAAAACCTATCCAACAAATAAGCGTTATGTAAAATAGCCAGCCTATCTTCGTACAGACTTACTGTATTGCGCTACCCCAATTTGCCACCACTTTTTTGTCTTCATATGTATATTCCTCCCTTGCTATCCTACTTTTTTCTTTTCACCCCAATTATACTCAATAGTAGACCTACCATACACAACGCTAAAAATAACGATGACCAATTAATCTGACTACTTTTCCAAAGTGAATACGTAACGTCCGTTAAACTAAAAGCTAACAAAATGAAAATAATAATTAACCCTTTTTTATATTCTTGTTTTACTTTTGCCCGTTCCATCACTACCTCCAATTAATTATACATGTGCCTCTTCCACTAAAGATAACTCATGCATATTTGAATGCGCCATTGCTTGACCAAAGCCTAATAGCCCTTTCCTTATATACGTAACAGTTCGCTCTAAGGATTCAAAATATTACCATATTTATAAACGAAAATCTTTTCTGATACTAAAATAAAGGTACCGCTTTCTGTGTGCGGTACCCCATTTCATTTTATTCGCCTTATTTT
>JBJEFO010000040.1:0-6975 GCA_051874135.1 Lysinibacillus sp. | reverse complement strand
TTTCCTTTCATACACTTGAAATAATGTACAACTTAGAAGGGAGGATTTTTTGTTTACACAATATAAATATTGGCATCCCTACATTAGTCCGTTTGATCCGTGTCCACCTATTAAAACGAAAAGCTATAACACGCCGCCCCAATTGTATATCGGTTTTCAGCCACCCGGTCTTCCACAATTCCAATCAGCGAAAATAGCGTTAAAGCACGGTACACTTTGGCCTCAATTATATAGTCCTTATCCTGATCCACAAAAAAGGAGGGCACACCCTGAGTAAAAAATTACCTCCTGAATTTTATCAATTACTTGAAGAAATCCAGGCGATTGATTTTGTGTTAGTAGAGCTAAACCTATACTTAGATACCCACCCTCAAGATTTTGAAGCGATTAAACAATTTAATGAAAATGCGATGAAAAGTATGGAGTTAAAGGCAAATTTCGAGCAAAAATTCGGACCGCTTATGAATTTCGGACGCAGTTTCTCCAATTACCCTTGGAACTGGATTGATACGCCTTGGCCATGGCAAGTTTAACTATAAAATCTTAGGGGGCAAGTGGCTTTGTGGTATTACGAAAAAAAGCTTCAATATCCGGTTAAAGTAAGTGAATGTAATCCAAGATTAGCGAGATATTTAGTCGAGCAATATGGTGGTGCTGACGGTGAATTAGCCGCTGCTCTCCGGTATATGAATCAACGCTACACCATTCCAGATAAGGTAATTGGTCTTTTAACGGACATCGCCACCGAAGAATTTTCGCATTTAGAAATGATTGCCACTATGATTTATAAGCTAACGAAGGATGCAACGCCAGAGCAATTAAAAGAAGCAGGTCTTGGTGACCATTATGTCGCACATGACTCAGCACTTTTTTATAATAATGCATCAGGTGTACCATTTACCGCTGCTTATATACAAGCAAAAGGGGATCCAATTGCTGATTTATACGAGGATATTGCCGCAGAAGAAAAAGCACGTGCTACATATCAATGGATTATCGATATGTCAGACGATGTCGATTTAAATGATAGCTTAAAATTTTTAAGAGAACGCGAAATCGTCCATTCACTCCGCTTTAGAGAAGCTGTCGAAATGTTAAAAGATGATCGCGATACGAAGAAAATATTTTAATTACTCAATATGAGCAAAAATGAATCCTAAAAACACCAATAGTAAAAAGTCGAAAATAGGGATTCTCAATTTTGATTGCCATCAGTCGTTCGCGCTAGCCGCCAAACCGCAGAGCCAACTGCGTTGTCTCCACGGTTCGTTCTGCAGCAGGCAAATGCGCGAACGACTAATTCATTTTCTGCTACTAAACATCTAGATAATGCGGCACAATGGGAAAGTAAATTAATAAGTAGTATTACTTTTTCATCAATTAAGGGAACATTTATTGAAACATCAAGAAGTGGTCGCTTTTGCCGTAGCGCGGCACAGCCACAGGAGCCAGAGTGGGAAATAGCGTGTTTTTCCAACGCTAGTTCCTGCTCTGGCTGTGGCAAAGCGCGAAGGCTACAGACTTGACCAATACCCGAATACAGAAATAAATGTTTTTAAATTCGCTTATTATGAGTTAATTAGAAAATTTACACTTTACTATCTATAAAACTAAAGCCACCTTCGAATTGTGAAGGTAGCTCATTTTGTGTATGCCATGGTTTTTGATACAGCAAAACAGAACTTTCATCCTATCTGTATAGTACAAAAAATTTGAAGAAATACTAAATGGTATTGTAGCAAATTGATTTTGAAATAGGAGGTAAAAAAATTGGCAGCAACTGAACAGACATTATCCGTTTTAGCGCTCGGTGGAATTAATGAGATTGGCAAAAATATGTATGTTATACAATACGGAGATGATCTTTTAATCGTTGATTGTGGGGCGAAATTTGCGGATCATAATATACTCGGTGTCGATTTAATTATTCCCGATGTGACTTATTTACAAGAGCATCAAGAAAAAATTAAAGGACTCATTGTTACGCATGGGCACGAGGATCATATTGGTGCAATTCCTTACTTTTTAAAGAAGCTGAACGTTCCTGTCTATGCTTCCCGTTTTACGCTCGGATTAATTGAGCTCAAATTAAAAGAACATAAATTTTTGCGAGAATCTACACTACATGAAGTGCAAGAAGACTCTACTTTAACGTTTGGTCAAATCAATGTGAGCTTTTTTAAAGTAAGCCATAGTATCCCTGACTGTCTAGGAATCGTTTTTGATACGCCGGAAGGGAAGGTCGTGCATACAGGGGATTTTAAATTCGATTTAACTCCAGTGAACAATCAATATTCGGATATTCATAAAATGGCAAACATCGGCGAGGAAGGAGTGCTTGTGTTAATTTCCGAAAGTACAAATGCGGAACGCCCCGGCATGACACCGTCCGAGTATAAAGTCGGCATTCATTTAGAAGAAGCTTTTCTAAATGCGACACAAAAAGTATTTGTCACGACGTTTGCTTCCAATGTAAACCGTCTTCAGCAAGTAGTCGACGTTTGTATGAAAACGAATCGAAAGCTCGCACTGCTTGGACGCAGTATGGTTAACGTCGTTTCTGTAGCAAGAGCTCGCGGCTATTTAGATTTACCGGATTGGGCGATTGTTGATCCACGAGATATTAACGACCTTCCTTCTCACCGGGTCGCCGTTTTATGTACAGGAAGCCAAGGAGAACCGCTCGCTGCACTAGCTAAACTCTCAACAGGCAGCAATCGCGATGTTAAAATTCATCCTGGCGATACAGTTATTTTAGCTGCATCCCCGATTCCAGGAAATGAAAAGGATGTATCACGCGTCGTTGATAACTTATTAAAATTAGGTGCTGACGTCATTTATGGTTCAGGAACAGGCATGCACGTTTCTGGACACGGCTATCAGGAAGATTTAAAGCTCATGCTATCGTTAATGAAACCTAAATACTTTATTCCTGTTCATGGAGAATATCGAATGCTCTATCGCCATCGCCAATTAGCTGAACTTCTTGGGGTAGAAAGAGATCATACATTTATCATTAATAACGGGGATGTAGTCGATATTCAACATGGCATTGCGCGTCAAACACGAAAAGTAGCAGCTGGCGATACGTATGTCGATGGCTATGGTATCGGAGAAGTAGGACAAGTTGTACTGCGTGATCGTAAACAGCTTTCTGAAGACGGGATGCTCGTCGTTGTCGTCACAATTAATAAAGCAGATGGCTCATTAGTTTCCCCGCCTGATACAATTTCTCGTGGCTTTGTGTATGCAAGAGATGCCGAAGAGATGATTGATATTATTAATAATATTGTCAAAGAAGAAATACAACGCTTTAATGAAGCAAATGTTTTTGCTATGAAGCAGGCAGTGAAAAAAGCAGTCGGTCAATATGTTCTATCTTTAACAAAACGTAGACCGATGATATTACCGATTATTATTGAAGTGTAATCATAAAACACCCCCATTTGAACACATTACATTGTAGGAGGTGAAAAGCTGTGAGTAAAAACAATAAGAAAACGATGAATATACGTACGCACAATCCGTTTGATCTATATCAAAGTACCGATTTAGATGATACAAACAGCAATAACAACAACCCTAATGACAACTTAAACGAAGAATTATCTGCCGAGTTTGATTCAAAGGTGAAAAATAAAAACAATAAAACAAACCATGATAAAAACCAGCAGTCTAATAAAAATAACAACAAATAACTGTACAAACATTAAAAGCGACACAAAATGTTATTGTGCCGCTTTTCCTTATCTTCCACTATTTCATCTTGAAGTGTTAGCTTCTGTATTTCATTGTCAAACCCTTTAAGAAGCAGCGTGCGAAGCGGTCGCCACATTCTTTGTAATTTTTATGGCTTGTGTTGCGTAAAATTGCGCCGATTTCACCTTTTGATACCGTTACGCCGCCTTCATATAGAAGATCTAGCACATCCTCGCTCGTTAGCTGTAAGGCAATTTTCACTTTCTTTAACAGCATATTGTTGGCACTTTCCTTGCCTGTTGCCGGCATCGGTGCGGCTACATTGCCATCTGCATCTTTTTGCGGGCCACGTTTAAATGTAATAAAACCATTTAAAAACGCCTCTAACATTTTGTTATTTACTTTGATAAAGTTTTCTGGCGCTTCCTCATCTTCCTTTACTTTGATTAGCATGTTCATTACTTCTTCCTTTGAGAAGTTCATCCCACCAAGTTTAAAGATTTCAGCCATATCTACATTTTTAATATCTAATGCGTATCGTAAACGAATTAAAATATCGTTATTTGTCATGTTTATTTCCTCCTGCACTTTTACACTAGCCTTTATTATAGCAGAGGGACCTACTTTTAGAATAATAATACTGCTACACTGATGCTTTAATTAACAACAAGCTCAAACTAGGTGAAAAAATGCCCGATGAGTTTCGTCAAGTAGTTTAAAACTTCCCACCGCTACCACTGTAGGAATGGCCACCACTTGTCGTACCGCCACCGCTACTATTAGAATCATTCGACTTTTTCTGCTTTGTTACAGTCGTTCTTATATAGTTGTCTCGACGCTTCACAACACCTGATTGAGTATCATCGATGTACGTAGAGCCGTTTACTGTCACAACACCACCCGAACGACCAACCATGATGAGCACTACAACTCCTGCAACGACTAAAGAAACAGCTAATTGAAACCACCATTGAAAGAAAAAGCTATTTGGATTCACTTCACCTGGTAGATAGCCCATATACGCATGTGCAGCGTACATAAAGTCTGAAAATGCATCGTAATAATAACCATCCGTTAAGTCAGGTGTTATATCCAGTCGTATCGTTTCTAATCGATCGTTATCTAAATATTTCTGCGCTTGCTTAAATGCGGATAAATAAACATCACGTTCTTGAAAATCAATCGTCAGCATCGCCGTATTGCCATGAGGCTTATCATACCCTGGCGCTTGTTCATCATAAAAGTCGCCCATATATTCTTTTATCGACTTTCCATCCGTCCCATTCACTGTGACAATAATAAAGGCTGTATTGCGTTCTGCGCTTAATGTACGTGCTAAAGCTTCTAATTGCTTTTCTTCCTCTGACGTTAATACGTCTGCATTATCATAAATATACTGTTTTTGGTTCGTTGACTGTGCCTGTGCGACAATTCCTCCTACGAACAAACATAGGAGGATCATGGCAAAAATACTTCGTTTCTTAAACAAACTTGTCATCACCAGAATCCACCTCCAACTGCATACGATATCGTTTTTAGCACAAGCATCGTTCCTACTGTAATACCGCTAAACCATGCGGCAATCTTCAAACTGCTAAGAGGCGGCTTTCCTACTACTTTCCCGGTTTGCCCGTTCATCGCAAATGTGTATTCTGCATTCTCGTAATCTTGCGTAATCATCCATACAGGCAATAAGACATAATAGCTTTTTACGTTTCTCGTATCGATCTGCTTATCTTTATAAATAACGGTATGATACTCTGACACTGTCGCACTAATATAAGATTCAATATAATTACTTACTTTCTCCTTTACACGGGGGAATAACTCTTCATCTGTATAGTTATATTTTTCAGCAATATAACCGGCTAAATAAGGTGTTTTAAATTCTTTTAACGCATCGTAAACATACGGCTCTAATTTATCCATTAATTTATCATTCATTTTTTCAGAAGCATCTACTGGAATTTTTAAATAAGTCAAATCAATTTCACGAGAGACATCATAAAATTGGGTTTCTGTGTAAATATATTTACTATCTGAATACGTTCGAATAATAGTACCTTCTGCATGTACATCCACCTTGCTATTTAAATCATACATCCAAAAAGGAACGTACATACCAGTGATACTTTTTAAACGTTCTTTCGTCATAAAGCCCTTCTTTGTAAGCAAACCGTTTTTACACCACTTTTTAAATGCCTGCATAGCTTGCTCCTGCGTAATCGTAAATGGAATAACCATAGCAGGCGCTAAAGTACCTGACACACGATCGGCAATCACAACTCCCGCACCACAAAAGCTACAATGAGTCGCTACAGTATCTTCCGTTGTAATTAAAGAAGCACCACAGTTATTACAGTTATACTCGTTTGCCTCTCCTTCAGAAAATGTCGTTGTCTTTAAATTTTCAGGGTACTGTTCAATATTTTCTTTGCGCTGACAGCTTGGACATGTTAACTCACCGGTTGCCGGTTCAAAAACCATATCATTTGAGCAGCTAGGACACTTATAATGAATAATCATTTTGACACCCCTATCCGAATTGAACTTTCTAACTAAATTATTTTGATTTATTAATCATTTATGTAAATTATAATACATTATTTTACTTGTTAATATTAAAATCTCTACTAGTAGAAATTTAGTTCAATATATACATAGAGCACAGCTTTTATTAAAAACTGTGCTCTCATTTGAGTGAAAAACGGACAATCGGCTCATATTTAGGTATTTTGTCTAAGTTTGTTTTATATAAGACAATTTCGTTTACCGTAAAACATAAAGGCTTTACTTGAAAAGGATTATGCTTCGTTAATAGTTGTGGATCAAATTCTTCATGGGCAGACCATTTCCGCGCAATTGTAATATGCGGATGATAAGGGCGATTTTCTAGCGTAAACTTGGCTTCTAGACATTTTTTGTGGACAGTCGCTTGCAATTCATACAATCGTTCCTCTTCGTTTACCGCTCCCCAGAAAATACGCGGCGCTTTGCTGTTCCCAAAAGTATTCAAACCGATAATTTGCAATGGAAAACTTTTTTCATCCTTTATTGCCTTCCCTACTAAATCAATCGCCTCCTGTAGTTGTTGTTCATCTGCAGCTCCAAGAAAAGCGAGCGTAATATGATAATCCTCCCTATGTACCCAGCGTTGAAATTGAAATATATGCTGAACATTATTTAGCTCATTATGAATGCTTTGTTTAATGTCATCTGGTAATTTAACCGCAAAAAAATAATGTGTATGGTGACTCATATAATCCCTCGTTTCTT
>JBJEFO010000039.1:0-6977 GCA_051874135.1 Lysinibacillus sp. | reverse complement strand
ATTTTCAGTACAGAGACAAATAAAACTTAAATTTTTGCTCTCGATATGAGCAAAATGAACGCTAAACCAAATGTAAAATTAATCCATTTTTGCAAACTACTAGCAAATGACAAGTATGAAAACGAAGATTCTATCTTTTCTTATATATACTGGATTTGGAACGTTAGTTTACATAATATTTCCGCGGTTTTTAGAGGTTTTTACGCGGATCGGCCATACTTTTACGCACTCCACCTAATTTTATCCAAATCCAAAGCGATAAAATCATTTTTTATCGATTCATAATAAAAAGACGTAACTTATCTCAAATAAGTTACGCCCTTCCTCATTATTGTTCAACTGCTAAAGAAGCGAGTACTTCTTCTACCATCGCCCACTCTTCTTCTGTTTCGATTGGAATTAAATCTGCAACTGCGCCATGTTCATCTGCTTCATATGCTGACGCGAAAACTTCTGTTTTTTCTTCGTCATCTGCTAATCCATAAAATAAATATTTTTTGCCGTTTTCTTCAAAGCGGTATAGCACTTCACAGACGATATCTTCTCCATTTTCATCTGCTACAGTAAAGAAGTTTACTTGATCTTGACCGAACTCAGCGAAAATCGTATTCAGCACTTCTTCTACCATTGCCCATTCTTCTTCTGTTTCAAGATCTGCAAAGTCAGCCATTTCACCATTTTCATCTAGTTCATAACGCAATGCTGTTACATCGGAAATACTTTCGCCATTTTCGTCTACTAATGTAAATAATACATACGAATGCTCATCTGTTTCGAAGTTAAACACTACTCGACAACGCTGCTCTTCGCCTGCATCATTTGTTAAAATAAAAATTTGATCGTCCATAAAAAATCCTCCTAAAAGGAAAAGAAGGGGGAAAGTTTACCTCTCCCCCTCATCCCTAAATTATTCTTCGTCTTCAGCGTCGCCTAGTTCATCTTCACGTTGCGCTAAGAAATCTTCGATGAACTCCCACTCTTCTTCTGTTTCGATTGGTTGTAATTCACCATCTTCACCGTTTTCAGACGGTACAAATGCATATGCGTGAATTTCTACATAGCCATCTTCATCTTCTGAACCTACTAATGAATATAGTACGTAGTTTTTATCAAAACGTTCAGAGTACACTGTATCTAAAATTTCACAAAGTTCCTCTTCACCTTTATCGTTGACAACCGTTAAGTAACGTTCTTCTTGTTCTGACATATTAAAGCCCTCTTTTCAAATAATTTTGAGTCTATTTCTTTCGACTCGTTAAACATTTTTGTCTTTGTTGCTTTGCTCCTAGCACAGAAAACGAACTGTTTTAATCGAAACAATTAGTTTTTACTATCTAAATATCCTTGTAAAATCATAACAGCAGCCATTTTATCAATGACTTGTTTGCGCTTTTTACGACTTACATCCGCCTCGATTAACATGCGTTCTGCAGCCATTGTCGTTAGACGCTCGTCCCAAAGTTTTACAGGTAATCCGAACGTTTCTTCTAAAAGTTTTTTATAGTTTTCAGAAGCTTCACCACGCGGACCGACTGTGTTATTCATGTTTTTCGGATAGCCGACAACAAATTCAGTTACAGCATACTCCTTCACAAGCGATTTAATGCGTTCAATACCAAATTCGCCTGCTTCTTCATCAATTTTCACAGTTTCGATTCCTTGTGCTGTCCAACCAAGAGCATCGCTAATTGCAACGCCGACCGTTTTAGTGCCGACGTCTAATCCCATAATTCTCATTTGTTCGCCTCGGTATTCTTTCTAATATAAAATTTTACGAGCTCCTCGAGAATTTCATCACGCTCGAGCTTGCGAATTAAATTACGTGCGTCCTGGTGGCGAGGGATGTATGCTGGATCTCCAGATAAAAGATATCCCACGATTTGATTTGTCGGATTATATCCTTTTTCTTCTAATGCCGCATACACCTTTAGCATAACTTGCTTCACTTCTTCTTCCATTGATTCTTCTGGAAAATTAAATTTCATAGTTTGATCAAAAGAACTCAAGAATCCGCACCTCGCTTTCAGAAAGTAAGGAGATGGACACGACATCCACCTCCATGTATTTTCATTATAACCGAACTTTTCCGTTATTTAAATGGATTTAACGTAATCATACACAGAATTTAATGCATCTTCAAGTTTTGAAGCTTCTTTAGCACCAGCCATCGCCATATCTGGACGACCGCCGCCTTTACCGCCACATTGTTCTGCTACTGATTTTACGATGTTACCTGCGTGGTAATTACCACCTACGATATCTTTCGTTACACCAGCGCAAAGCATTACTTTATCATCTGATGCTGCACCTAATACGATAACCGCTTTTTCCATTTTTTCTTTTAAGTCATCCATCATTTGACGAAGTTGATTGTTATCTTTTGCATCTACACGCGTTGCAAGAACTGTTACATCACCAATTTTTTGTGCTGCATCTAATACCGCACCAGCTTGAGCATTTGCAATTTTTTGTGATAATGATTCATTTTCACGCTGTAATTCTTTGTAATCTGCTTGCAGGCTCGCTACACGCTTCGCAACATCTTTCGGATTTGCTTTTAGTAATGCTGCTGCTTCAGCAAGTACTGCCTCTTCTTCTTTTACTGCTTCATAAGCTGCCTTACCTGTAACTGCTTCGATACGACGAGTACCCGCACCGATACCTGCTTCAGAAACAATTTTGAAGAAGCCAATTTCTGATGAGCGGCTTACGTGCAGACCACCACAAAGCTCGATTGAGTAATCAGAAACTGCTACAACGCGTACTACATCACCGTATTTTTCACCGAATAATGCCATTGCACCCATCGCTTTTGCAGAATCGATATCCATTTCTTGAATAACAACTTCAATATCTTCCCAAATTTTTTCGTTTACTGCACGCTCTACTTGTGCAAGCTCTTCTTTCGTTGCTGGACCGAAGTGAGAGAAGTCAAAACGTAGACGATCTGGACCTACATAAGAACCTGCTTGTGCTACGTGGTCACCTAACACATCTTTTAATGCACGGTGCATTAAGTGCGTTGCCGTATGGTTTTTCAAAATTAACGTACGTTTTTCACGGTCAACGCGCGCTGTTACGGCGTCGCCTACGTTCATTTCGCCAGATTCTACTACAACTGTGTGAAGCGGCTGACCATTTGGCGCTTTTTGTACGTCTTTTACGATTGCTTTAAATGTATCAGACTCAATTACACCCGTATCAGCAATTTGTCCACCCATTTCAGCATAGAACGGTGTTTCAGATAAAATAACTAACGCTTCTTGACCTTCAGAAGCTGTATTTGTTTGTTGACCGTTTACAACGATTGCTGAAACTGACGCTGAAGCTTCAAGTGCATCGTAAATGAATGTAGATTCTTGCGTTAAGTTTGTTAGCACTTCATTTTGTACTTGCATTGAATCAACATCTGCACGCGCATTACGAGCACGCTCACGTTGTTCGTTCATTGCCGCTTCAAATCCTTCGTGATCAACCGTCATACCTGCTTCTTCCGCGTACTCTTCCGTTAATTCAACTGGGAAACCGAATGTATCATAAAGCTTGAATGCATCTGCACCTGGGATGATTGTTTCACCTTTCGCTTTTTGCGCTTCGATTACTTCAGAAAGAATTGCTAAACCACCGTCAAGCGTTTCGTGGAAGCGATCTTCTTCATTTTTAATAACACGTTGGATGAATTCCGCTTTTTCTGTTACTTCTGGGTAGAAGTCTTGCATGATTTCACCAACTGTCGGTACTAATTTGTACATAAACGGCTTATCAATACCGATTTGTTTTGCATAACGTACCGCACGACGTAGCAAGCGGCGTAATACGTATCCGCGACCTTCGTTTGATGGTAGTGCACCGTCTCCAATCGCGAATGCTACTGTACGAATATGGTCAGCAATAACTTTAAATGGCGTGTTAATGTCTTCAGCTGAACCGAAAATTTCTTTTAAATCCACTTCGCCTGGACGTTTATATTTGCGGTTGGCAAATTCTTCTGTTTTTTCGATAATTGGCATAAATAAGTCTGTATCAAAATTTGTTGGTACGTTTTGTACAACCGAAACCATACGCTCTAGACCCATACCTGTATCGATGTTTTGCTTTGGTAGTGGCGTGTATGTGCCATCTGGGTTGTGGTTGAACTGTGAGAATACAAGGTTCCAAATTTCAAGGTAACGCTCGTTTTCTCCACCTGTGTACATTTCCTCTTCAGGTGCGCCGAAACCGTATTCTTCACCACGGTCATAGAAAATTTCAGAGTTTGGACCAGATGGACCTTCTCCGATATCCCAGAAGTTACCTTCTAAACGGATTAAACGCTCTTCTGGAATACCAACTTCCTCGTGCCATACTTTATACGCTTCATCATCTTCTGGATGAATTGTAACCGATAATTTTTCTGGATCGAAGCCCATCCATTTCGGATCAGTTAAAAACTCCCAAGCGTATAAAATTGCCTCACGCTTGAAGTAATCACCAATTGAGAAGTTTCCTAACATTTCGAAAAACGTATGGTGACGCGCTGTTTTACCTACGTTTTCAATATCGTTTGTACGAATTGATTTTTGTGCGTTTGTAATACGTGGATTTTCCGGAATAATACGACCATCAAAATATGGTTTTAATGTCGCAACACCTGAGTTAATCCATAATAATGACGGGTCATTAATTGGTACAAGTGGTGCTGATGGCTCATGGTGATGGCCTTTTTCTTTAAAGAACTCTAAATATAAACGACGAATTTCTGAAGCTTTCATTGTTTCGTTTCCTCCTTAGTTTCGTTTGATGATGGACAATTGAAAAACACACCCTACGCTAAACGCGCCAGTTACTACCTTTACTTATGTGGATTTTCATAAAAGATTTATTACATAAAAAAAGTCCTCGCCCCCAAAAAAGGGACGAGGACATTATATCTCGTGGTACCACCCTAGTTCACAGTCAACGTTGTACTGTATCTCTAGCACTTGTAACGTAAGTGAACGGCAGGGATTAGCTGCACTCTGGAGTAGCTTTCAGTAGAATTTTGTGAAGGTTCTTGCAGCCTATGGAACCTCTTTCTAGACACAAATCATTCAACTTACTTTTTCCATCAATGTGTTCATCATTATTTCTCTAAAATTATATAAAAATGGCTACATAGTGTCAATCAAAGATTACAAAAACATTACTTCGCTTTTATATGTGCTCTATTCGATAGCTAAATAATTATTAGTATTCCTATAAACATCTCAAATCATTCATACGGTGTCACTAATCTTTTGAAGTTGTTTAACGTTGTTTTTTGATTTGCCTCTAAACGTTTAATTTCAAAAACATTATCGTATGGCATATTATAACCAGGTTTCGTTGTAAAGGCCGTTGTATAGCCTAAAGATTTAAGTACGCTTATTACTTGATTATTATATTTTCCAAAAGGATAAGAAAATGCTTTTGAATGCGGTAAAGCTGCTAAGTTTTTCTTTAAGTCAGCGATCAGCTCCTGCTTTGATACAAGCAATACTTTACTTTGATTACCAACCCAATCATGTAAATTATACGTATGCGACTCATATGCATACACATCGCTCATCAATTCCATATCTTCTCTCGAAATAAACTGTAATCTGTAAGGATTGAATGTTTGATTCGAGTGTGATATTTCATTACGATAGGAAATTAAAAACTGGGTTGCCTGAAAGCCATAATTTTTTAAAATTTCATAAGCATAAATTTTAGTCGTTAATAGACCATCATCAAATGTAATGAGCACGGAATGGACTGGTAATGTTATTTGTCCTTTCATGTATCTCTCTAAGTCAGAGACCGAAATTGTGTCATACCCTCTACTCGCTAAATAGCCCATTTGTTCGCGGAACTGATTTAATGTAACGGTTGTACTAACATTTAGATATTTTCCAAGCTCATGATTTTGTAAAATGTGATGATACATTAAAACCGGAACACCTTTGTCCATCATCACTTTTGACTTATGAATAAATCCTTTACGACCACCAATCGATGTCTCTATCCAATTTCCATAGGTCGATAAAATCGGGTATCGATAGTTCCCTTTAATATTCGCCATCGGTATTAACTTGCCACTACTATTATCATAAATTGGTGTCGTCGATGCTTTTGGGACAAAATATCGATTTTTTACATTTAAATCCTTCGCTTCGTTTTTATAAGACTTTTTGGAAATTAACTGCACTTTACTTTTTTCTACATATAGAAATGCTTTTCCCCATCGTAATTCGTAATAATTTTCACTTTCATAGGAAGTGATCTCAAGCTGTTGTCCCTTTAACAATTCTGCGATTATATGCGTGCGATTTTTATCTCGAAAATCATATAACGGTGCCTGCTCTAGTGCTTGAATATAGCGTTTTCCTGATGTATTTTGTGCTGGTGGAGTAGATGGATTGACTGTATCAACTGTTGATACTTTACTATTATGTATGTATCCTAAACGACCATTTATTTCTACGCCAAACCAATTCCCCATCACTTTCACAACAGGAATGCGCTGATTTGCTTCGATATTAGCGAACTGTACTAACTGGCCTGATGTATTATCATAAACCGGTGCTACAGTAGCTGTCACAAGCGTTTGCTTACTTGAAGACACCCGTTTAGTCGCATTTTTATACGAAACATTTTTAATGGTCTTTGTCTTACTTTTGGCTATATAGCCGTAATGACTCCCCCAGTAAATTTGCCACCAATTTACACCATAATCTTTGACCACCGTAAATTGTTGTCCACTCACCAATTCCCCAACCTTTATGAGTGATCCGGTTCGATTATCAAAAACAGGTGTATTTGATGTGATTTCAATATGAGTCGGTGAATTTGCCTGTATTGGTATGTTCTTAAATGCCAACATAAAACAGAATGACAAACATATTAAAACTAATACTTTTCGCATAACTCCTCCTAAAATTTAAAATCCATTTTTCAATATCTCCATTATATTAAACAAAACGATAAAAATAACTTAA
>JBJEFO010000038.1:0-1621 GCA_051874135.1 Lysinibacillus sp. | reverse complement strand
TTGCTTTGCCCCTACTGCTAATCGCTGAATATCTGGTGCTTTTTCTGTTAATGACGATAAAATTTGGCCTGTCCCATCTGCAAGGCTAATTGTACCATCTAAAATTTGTTGTGATCCATCTGCCCCCGCCATAAATCCTTCTGCAATTTCAGGGAACTTACTAAATACTGTCGAGGCAAATGTTGCTGTAATTTTGTCACCGAGCTGTTCCTTAATACGCTCGACTGCACTATTCGTTACTTGTGAGGCCATAAAGTTCATACCTTCATTTCGAATGTAACGAATTTCCGGTACTTCAGGGTTTTTATCTAATACCGTTGTTACTTTTTGCGAGAAGTCTTCTGGAATTTCAATAATCATGTAGTAATCATTTTTTTCTAGCCCTGCACTTGCTTCATCCATAGAAACAAAATGCCACCCCAATGTAGGACTATTTTTTAATGTTTCTACTAGATCATTACCGACATTTATCGGATTTCCATCAGATACCCCACCTGCGTCATTATTAACGACTGCTACTGGAAGATTATCCATATTATCATATGGTCCCCATTTCGCAGACAAAAGCACTGCCACATACACGATTGGGATAAGTAATACACCAATCAGTGAGAAAAGGAGTGCTTTATTTCCGATTAGCTTTTGCAATTCTAATCGAAGTAAACTAAATACCCCCATACAAAACCCCCTTTTGTATTATTTCATCTGCGAGATGGGAGATGGTTTCCCATCTCTGTATACAATATATTCTATATTTTCTATTTTTTCCATCATTTTTTCTTATTTTTTCTACTTTATGTATCGAATTTTGTTAAAAGAATAACTTCCTTAATACTATAAATGATATTAATATAAAATCATAAACTTGATAAATATGTATTTTCTTCAAAAACAAAACATGAATCATTATTCATTTTATAGCTTGTGAAAATCGTAACAAAAGTATTTTTTTATAAAAAAGTTACAAACATCGTGAAACCTTTTACATCTATATACCCTCTAATCGTTTTCGAATACTTTTCACTATAAGGTAATTTGTCGCAAGAAAATATAAATACTCTTATATATCAATATCCGACATGTATCGTCATTATTTACATTCATTTATAAGGTTTCTGACGCTCCAATCGACAAGTCTAGATGATGTTAATAATCCATATATATTAAATACAAAAAAAGCAAAGCCGACATAAATCGACTTTGCTTTTTATTGTTAGTTTACGAATTAAGCTTCTTGCGCTTTGTTACGTAATACCATTTGTAAGATACCGCCGTTACGGTAGTAGTCAACTTCAACTTCTGAGTCAAAGCGAGCTAATACGTCAAACTTAGTTTCTTTACCTTCTGGAGATACTGCAGTTACAGTTAAGATATCACGTGGTTTAACATCGTCAGTTAAGTTAACAGAGATTGTTTCGTCACCTTTTAATCCTAATGAATCAGCAGAGTCGCCGTTTAAGAATTGTAATGGTAATACGCCCATCATTACTAAGTTAGAACGGTGGATACGCTCATAAGATTGTGCGATTACAGTTTTAACACCTAGTAAGAATGTACCTTTAGCTGCCCAGTCACGAGATGAACCCATACCGTAGTCGTTACCAGCTAATACTACTAAGCC
>JBJEFO010000037.1:0-7010 GCA_051874135.1 Lysinibacillus sp. | reverse complement strand
AATACAGGACTATAATCTACACTTATTTATATATTACATAGCGTAATTTTTATTCTAAAAAGTCTTTTAGGCGTTTCGAACGAGACGGATGACGTAATTTACGTAATGCTTTTGCTTCAATCTGACGAATACGCTCACGTGTTACACCGAATACTTTCCCTACTTCTTCAAGTGTACGTGTACGTCCATCATCTAAACCGAAACGTAAACGAAGTACGTTTTCCTCACGATCCGTTAACGTATCTAAAACATCTTCTAACTGTTCTTTTAACAATTCATAAGCTGCATGATCTGAAGGCGACTGTGCTTCTGAGTCTTCAATGAAATCCCCTAAGTGTGAATCGTCTTCTTCCCCAATCGGTGTTTCTAAAGAAACTGGCTCTTGTGCGATTTTTAAAATCTCACGTACCTTTTCAGGTGTTAAATCCATTTCTTCACCGATCTCTTCTGGAGATGGTTCACGTCCTAAATCTTGTAGTAACTGACGCTGTACACGAATCAGCTTATTGATTGTTTCAACCATATGCACAGGAATACGAATTGTACGCGCTTGGTCAGCAATTGCACGCGTAATCGCCTGGCGAATCCACCAAGTTGCATAAGTTGAGAATTTGAATCCTTTTCTATGGTCAAATTTTTCAACTGCTTTAATTAAACCCATATTACCTTCTTGGATTAAATCTAAGAACAACATTCCACGGCCAACATAGCGCTTAGCAATCGATACTACAAGACGTAAGTTTGCCTCAGCTAAACGTTTACGCGCTTCCTCATCACCTTGCTCAATGCGCTCTGCTAAGCGAATTTCTTCTTCGGCAGAAAGTAAATCAACGCGCCCGATTTCCTTTAAATACATGCGAACCGGGTCGTTTATTTTTACACCAGGAGGAACACTTAAATCATTTAAATCAAATGTTTCTTCGCTCGCTTCTTGCTTTGATAATGCTTCTTCCTCAAACTCTTCCTTACCTTCAACTTGCACATCGTTTTTCTCGATTTCGTCTGCGAAGTTAAAAATTTCTTCTGAATCTAAATCAAACGCTGCAAGCTTGTTTGAAATTTCTTTCATTGAAATTTCACCATCTTGTTTTGCCTTTGTTTTTAGAAGAGCCTTCACCTCATCTAAAGTAAGTTCATTTCCTGTTCCCTTCGAACGTTCTGACTTGTCCGCCATAAACCTTCCTCCTTCTATGCAAACCGAATCGGATTACATGCTCGCTAGTTGTCGTTTTAACTGTATTTGCTTAGCAACTAAATCACGAGCGCGTAAGTAATCAAACATTTTCTCCGCTTCTTTACTTTCATGAATTAAATTATCTATCTCCATCTGAATACGATGTTTCTTAATATGCTTTAAACAATCAGCAACTTCCTGTTCACCATGATCAGGATCTCGTTCAACTAATGCAGCTTCCATTACTATTTTGCGAAGATTAGCGTCATCTAACAACTCTACAAATCTGTGGTAGTCTGCCGATGTATATTCTTCATAAAAACCGATTAGTTTAACAAAAACTGTTTTGTAGTCATCACGAATGAACGGATTTGGGTCATCACTATTTAGGATTTTGTCAACGACATAAACATTGTGCAACATATGTGCAAGTAATAAGCGTTCTGCCCGTTCTGTAGCAGTTAACGGCTTACTTAGTGTTGCAGGTTGCTGTTGAATAAGCTCAATTTTCTTTTCAGTTTGCTTATTATGTTTAATTTGCTCCGCTTCAAACTTACGATACTCCGCTTCAATCGCTTCTTTTGTAATGCTTGTCTCTTTAGCGAGCTGATTAATGTATAAATCACGCTCAATCGGCGACGTTTTACCGACTAAATGCACGAGTACTTCATGAATGTATTGGAACGTATCATTTTCAAACTGAAAATTTTTCCCCCGTCTTGCATGCATCATCATAAATGCAATATACGCATACGGTTTTTCTAATATTTGATTAGTAAAGCTATCTGGACCATATCGATTAATATAATCATCTGGGTCAAGTTTATCAGGTAACACAGCAACTTCGACTTTAAGCTTTTCGGCATATAACATCTCCGCAGCACGTTTAGCGGCTTCAAATCCAGCATTGTCCCCATCATAGCAAATCGTAATTTGCTCCACTAAGCGCTTGAGCTTTTGGACATGCTGTGGTGTAAGTGAAGTCCCCATTGTTGCAACAGCATTATACACACCGGCACGATTTGCAGCTAACACATCAACAAATCCTTCCATTAGAACGACTTTTCGTGTTTTACGAATCGATGCACGCGCTTTATCTAAATTGTAAAGTACCTGACTTTTATGAAATATCGGTGATTCTGGACTGTTTAAATATTTTGCTTCTTCTGCATCACTATTTAAAATTCGCCCTGAAAACGCAATAACCTTCCCATTTTCATCACGAATCGGAAACATTATTCGGCCACGAAAGCGATCAAAATATTTATTATCACTTTCTTTATGAATAATTAAGCCGCATGTTGCCATATCCTCTAGAGTGAATCCTTTTCGCTCTAGTAGGGTTGCAAGTGCATCCCACTGCGGCAACGCCCAACCGATTTTATGTGTATCAATGAGCTCCCGTGTAAAACCACGTTCCATTAAATAATTTAATGCGAGCTCTCCGTCTTCCGTATTGACAAGTAAATGATGATAAAATTCCATCGCAAAATCATGTGCCTCACGCATTTTCTGCTCAGTAGGAGAAAGCCCTTTAACTCCTTCTCCCCCTTGTGGTTGCACATCGACCTGTACACCGACTCGCTCTGCCAGTTTTGCTACTGCATCTGGAAATGGAATGTTTTCAATATCCATGACAAATGTAATTGCATTACCGCCTGCACCACAACCAAAGCAGTGGAAAATTTGCTTATCTTGAGACACTGAAAAAGAGGGTGTTTGCTCACCATGAAATGGACATAATCCAAACCAGTTACGCCCTCTTTTAGTTAACTGCATATAGTCACTAATGACATCGACTATATCAGACTGCGAACGAATCTGCTCAATTAATTGTTCAGGTATTTTCCCAGTCATGCCATCACCATTCTTTTTTGTCCTTAAACTCAATTCGAGATAAATTGAAAAATTCCTCTAAATTTCGACAAAAATTTTAACATTTTTCACACTTCGTCTCTATATGAGTATTTTTACCACAATTTTATTATTATAAAACAACTATCAAAATAATTCCATGTTTTTTACTGAATTCCGTTAAAAAACACTACTTTTTCTTTCAGGATGCTAGTTGTAGGCTTTTCTAATGCGGGTTTTCTTAAAATTAGTGCTTTCTTACCGACTTTAGAAAAGCACATTTCGCGTGCAATGATGTCGCATCTTTGTGGATTTCCTTGAAAACTTATACTTTCTTATCCACTAAAAAAACCTCCTCCTTAAAGTCGAGGCGGTTCACAACGATGTTATATCATTTCCCCTGTTCGATTTTTTCAACGATACAGTTTGCCGTTTCTTCAACAGCCTTATTTGTCACATCGATTACTTCACAACCAATTTGCTCTACAACTTTATAAAAATGCACAATTTCTTCCTCAATACGACAATGCTTAGCATAACTAGCATCTTCTGTTAACCCGAGTGCAATTAATCGCTCTTTTCGAATATTATTTAAATGTTCTGGTGAAATAACTAACCCGAAACATTTTTTCGGGTCCACTAAAAACAACTCAACTGGCGGGTCAACTTCTGGTACAAGTGGCACATTAGCTACTTTAAATCGCTTATGCGCTAAATATTGTGATAACGGTGTTTTAGATGTACGGGAAACACCTATCAGTACAATATCCGCCAATAAAATACCACGCGGATCTCGTCCATCATCATACTTTACCGCAAACTCGATTGCTTCAACTTTTTTAAAATAAAAATCATTTAGTTGATGTACAAGTCCCGGCTTTTCAAGCGGCTTTTGCCCTAAGCTTTTTTCTACTAAATCCATCATCGGACCAAGTAAATCGATTACTTGCACACCGTTTTGCTCACCTAACTGATAAAGCGCTTTTCGTAATTCTTTTTGCACGAGCGTATATATAATAATCGCCTTTTGCTTCTTCGCAATAGTGACGATATTCTCAATATGTCCCATGTCCTGGATATGGGGAAATCTGCGAATATCCACCTGATCAAAATTCGGTCTAAATTGACTAACTACAGCCTTTACAGCAATTTCCCCTGTTTCACCAACTGAATCAGATACAACAAAGATACGTAATTTTTTCATACTTCACAACCTATAAATCATGCGTTTCCGCTAATGAAAGAAACGCCTTTGTAATGTTCGTTTTCGTTAACCGGCCTACAATTTCTAGTCCGTTTTCAGCTTCATTTACTACTGGTAAGGAATCAATTTCGCGTTCAATTAATTTATTAGCTGCTACAATGAGCGAATCATACTTTGTGCAGTATGCAATATTTGGCATACGCGTCATAATAATATGAACTGGAATTTTATTTAAATCTTGTGTTCCAATGCTCGTACGAAGCAAATCTTTGCGCGATAACACACCTTGTAAATAGTTGTCTTTATCAACAACAAAAAGCGTTCCGACATCTTCTAAAAACATATGGCAGATCGCATCGTAAACAGTCATATTTTCAGAAACTACAACCGGTATAGACTGAAAATCTTTTACTTTTAAATTCATCATCGACTCTGTTAAGGATACTACATTCTTTTTACCTGCGTAAAAATATCCTACACGTGGTCTTGCGTCTAAAAAGCCCGCCATCGTTAAAATCGCTAAATCCGGTCTTAATGTAGCCCTTGTTAAATTTAGGCGCTCTGCAATTTGCTCACCTGTAATAGGGCCGTTCTCTTTGACGATTTGTAAAATGGCGTCTTGACGTTTATTGAGTTCTATTGGACTCACCCGCCTCAAATAATGTTATACTTATTCATGTATTATTATATACTATTTTAACATTCTTTGCGAAAAATAAAACTAAAGTGTTTAAGTATTGACATCACTCAATATTTATAGCATATTCTATAGTATAAACTAAATAGGCGATGAGCGGGATATAAGTAATTTTTCAAAAAATTAGCGAGTAGGGATGGTGAAAGCCTACAATTCGAAAAATGAAACGGCACCCGTGAGCTAACGTTTTAGAAAGAGGTTTGTTTGATTGGCATATGCACATTTTTCTATGTGGTGTCCCTTTCAAGCAAGCAATCAGGGTGGAACCGCGGGTACTGCATGTATAGCACTCGTCCCTGGGCATATCATTTATGTCCGGAGACGAGTGCTTTTATTTTTCACTTCATCCGGACAAACAAAACAGGAGGAATCATTATGGCTCAAAAATCAATGGAAACAATCGTAAGCTTAGCAAAACAACGTGGCTTTGTATTCCCAGGCTCTGAGATTTATGGTGGTCTTGCAAACACTTGGGATTACGGTCCACTAGGTGTTGAACTAAAAAACAACGTTAAAAAAGCTTGGTGGCAAAAATTCGTTCAAGAATCTGAATACAATGTAGGTCTTGACGCAGCAATTTTAATGAACCCTCGTGCTTGGGTAGCTTCTGGTCACGTTGGCAACTTCAACGATCCAATGATCGACTGTAAAGCATGTAAAGCGCGTCACCGTGCAGACAAATTAATCGAGGATGCTTCATTAACAAAAACAGGTAAAGAAATTATCGTTGACGGTATGACGTTCGATCAAATGAAAGCTAAAATGGAAGAGCTTGAAGTAGCTTGTCCAGATTGCGGTAAAATCGATTTCACAGACATTCGTCAATTTAACTTAATGTTTAAAACATTCCAAGGTGTAACGGAATCTTCATCAAACGAAATTTACTTACGTCCGGAAACAGCACAAGGTATTTTCGTGAACTTTAAAAACGTTCAACGTTCAATGCGTAAACGTACACCATTCGGTATCGCACAAATCGGTAAATCATTCCGAAACGAAATCACACCAGGTAACTTTACGTTCCGTACACGTGAATTCGAGCAAATGGAGCTTGAATTCTTCTGTAAGCCTGGTGAAGACCTTGAATGGCATGCATATTGGAAAGATTTCTGTAAAAACTGGTTGCTTGCACTTGGCATGAAAGAAGAGTCTATGCGTCTACGCGATCACGAAGAAGATGAACTATCTCACTACTCTAACGCAACAACAGATATCGAATTCCGTTTCCCATTCGGTTGGGGCGAGCTATGGGGTATTGCTGACCGTACAGACTACGACTTAAAGCAACATATGGAACACTCTGGTGAAGACTTCACATACATCGATCCAGTGACAAACGAGCGCTACGTACCATACTGTATCGAGCCATCTTTAGGTGCTGACCGTGTTACACTTGCATTCCTATGTGATGCTTACGATGAAGAAGAGCTAGAAGGTGGCGATGTACGTAACGTATTACGCTTCCACCCAGCACTTGCACCATTCAAAGCTGCAGTATTACCACTTTCTAAAAAATTAGGTGATGAAGCAGCAGCGGTATGGGCTGAATTACGTAAAGCGTTCCCTGTTGATTATGATGAGTCTCAATCAATCGGTAAACGCTACCGTCGCCAAGATGAAATCGGTACACCATTCTGTATCACTTACGACTTCGATTCTAAAGAAGACGGCCAAGTAACAGTACGTCACCGCGACAGCATGGAACAAATCCGCATGCCTATCGCTGATGTAAAAGCTTACATCGAAAAGCATTTACAATTCTAATATAACCTCGAGCTTATTTCGCACTAGCGAGATAAGCTCTTTACTTTTCTCGCATAGTTATCCACTAAATTCCCGAAAAACACCTCCTGTTTACACGACTAAATGCTTATTAGCTTGTAATTATTTAAATTTTTCTGGAATTATACCGATTATCTATTAAGTTTCTACTACAATGGTTATAGAGTTTTATATGTTAAATAGAAGGTAAATATGTTCGTGGAATTAAATAACTAGCAATACAGCACGCTTATGTAGCACTTCACAAGGCGTTAAAGGAGGATTTATGACGAAGAGTACTTACAATTATACAAACAGAA
>JBJEFO010000036.1:0-1631 GCA_051874135.1 Lysinibacillus sp. | reverse complement strand
TCTTTCGGATCAACAACGGCCACTACTTGTCCTTCATACATGACAGCGATGCGATCACTCACGTTCATAATTTCATCCAATTCGAATGAAACAAGAAGAACCGCTTTTCCTTGGTCACGCTGTTCAATTAGACGCTTATGAATAAATTCGATTGCCCCGACATCCAAACCGCGTGTAGGTTGTGCTGCAATCAACAGATCCGGATTACGGTCAATTTCACGTCCGATAATCGCTTTTTGCTGATTTCCGCCCGATAAAGCGCGAGCCAGTGTGCTTTCACTAGGCGTACGCACATCATATTCCGAAATAATTTCTTTCGCTTTTTTAACGATTTCCGTTTGATTTAACACACCGTATTTAGAATATGGTTGCTTGTAGTAGGTTTGCAATACGATATTGTCGCTCATTGAATAATCAAGAACAAGTCCGTGTTTGTGTCGGTCTTGAGGGATATGTCCCACTCCAGATTCTGTCACTTTACGAGGAGAGAATTTTGTAATGTCCTTGTCATTCAATAAAATTGAGCCGGACTCGCTTTTTCGAAGTCCCGTAATAGCTTCAATCAATTCTGATTGACCGTTGCCGTCAACACCGGCAATACCGACAATTTCTCCTGCTCGGACATTTAAATTCAAATTGTTTACGACATTTACATGGCGTGAATCTTTCACTACCAAGTTTTCAATTTTTAAAACGTCCTGCTTCGGGTGAGCTTCTTTTTTCTCTGTTTTGAAAACTACTTCACGGCCAACCATCAAGCTCGCCAATTCATTTTCATTTGTTTCAGCTACATTGACAGTGCCGATTCCTTCACCCTTACGAATAACTGTAACGCGATCGCATACTTCCATAATTTCTTTCAGTTTATGAGTAATTAAAATAATAGATTTACCTTCAGCAATCAGCTTCTTCATAATCGCAATCAATTCTTTAATTTCCTGCGGTGTCAGTACAGCAGTCGGCTCGTCAAAAATAAGAATATTAGCGCCGCGATACAACGTTTTTAAGATTTCAACACGTTGCTGCATGCCTACCGTAATGTCTGCGATTTTCGCGTCCGGATCAACACTCAAACCATATTGATCAGATATTTTTTTAACTTCTTTACTTGCTTCTTTTAAATTGATTTTACCGATTTTTGTCGGTTCTTTTCCTAAGATGATATTTTCAGTTACAGTAAGCGGATCAACAAGCATGAAATGCTGGTGAACCATCCCTATTCCTAAATCATTCGCTATGTTCGGGTTTGAAATATGTACTTTCTCCCCATTTACACGAATTTCACCTTTTTCCGGCTGATAAAGACCGAATAACACATTCATCAAAGTGGATTTCCCAGCCCCATTTTCCCCAAGTAATGCATGGATTTCGCCTTTTTTAACTTGCAGCGTAATATTATCATTCGCTACAATGCCCGGAAACTCTTTCCTAATGTTAAGCATTTCAATAACATATTCCACTTTTTTATTCACTCCCTTATATACAGAGCAAAGATGTTTTATTTTACTATACATCTTTACCAACTTCATTTTTTTAAAAAAGCAAAGGAAAACTTGTAAGAAGTCCTACAACTTACACCCTTTCATTTACTTTTTCTTTAAAAATTCGAGAAATCCGTTCTTTTTTCCTGC
>JBJEFO010000035.1:0-29757 GCA_051874135.1 Lysinibacillus sp. | reverse complement strand
GTCCATTAGCTGATGCATTGGCCATTGAATGGATTTTAATTATAACAGGTAGTTTGATGTTATTACTATTAGTTCTATTAGGGCGAAATCAGCTATTATTAGAAGCTGGCATTTCAAAAAAATAAGTTCAAAAGGCAATCCTTCGAATGAGGGTTGCCTTTTGCTTTAAATCTCTGCGGTATATTTCATCTTCATTTAGTACGAATAAAGCACCGAAAATAGTGACTTTTTCAATGTTGTTTCTTCCTTAATTAAAGAACTGTTTATGGATGCCTTATGAAATGGATTGATTAAGCTAATCGCCTTATTCGCCATAAAAAGTATAACGTAGGGACGATTAAAATAGCAGATGCAGCTATACCCCCTTGAATGGATGTATAAAGTGCAATCATTCCGACTAACGGTCCGCCGGCTACTTGCCCAAGTGCATCTAACTGACCGTACAGCGAAAGTGCAGTTGCTCGACCTTTTGACTGTAATCGCTTGTTTATCATCACACTCATTAAAGGATAATTCACCTCTCGCAGTGACGCAATTACCCAATATAATAGAACTACCAGCAAGAAGCTACCACTAAATGCGAAAAATAGCATTACGATAACAAGCAAACTATTAAGTATGAGCAAAGCAGTTGCAAATTGTTGTTTTACGTAAGCTTCGATAACTTTTAGTACAACTATATTTAGTAAAAAAGCGATTGCAAAAAAAGCACCAAACCAATAAATAGCGTCTTCTTCGTTCAGTTGAAAGTTTTCGATAAAATGAGCACCCCATAGCCTATCAAAACCTTCACTAGCTAACCCTGTCAATAACGTAATAACAACAAGACCTACTAAGACGGAATTCCCTTTAATTTGAGCCAATCCATCTTTAATTGCTAGCCCCATTTGTTGAAAACTTGTAGTGTCATTACGAACGATACGAACAAATTTCGTCTCAGGTACTACTATTGCTGCAATTATCGCTATTAAAACGAGCAATCCGCCAGCAATTAAAATAGCAATTTGTACAGTAAAAACAGCTGCTAATAGTACGCTAACGATAATTCCTATAAAACTCCCTAAAGAGCTATATTGCGCCCCTTTTAGGAAAACCTGATCCAGCTCTTTATTTTCCAGCTCGTCCGCAATCCATGCTTGTTCGGCACCACTAATAAATGTCCAGCCAATACCCCACAGTACGGCACCGACAGCAATCGCCCAAAACGTTGGAAAGCTCCCTTCTAGTATATGGGCCGCTCCGATAATAAACGTACCAATGACTAGTGATTTTTTGCGTCCCCAGAAGTCAGCAACTAATCCTGTGGGTATTTCAAATAACAGAACAGTTAATTCCATAATAGTTCCTATCAACACTAATTGAAGCGGGTTCAATCCTGCCTGTGAAACATAATAAATCGCATTCAGCGTAAATACGATATAAATACTGAACGAGCGTGAACTAGTTAAAAAATAATAGATATTTTTAGTATTCAATTTGCTGTCCTCCGATTTTTAAGAGTCATTATAGAACTTAAACCGGAGAATAGGTTACGATATGAAATTAAACTAACATATCCTCCGGTTTGTTTTTTCTAGTTTTAGTGATGACTTTCATATTCCTCTCTCCTTTATGTGTAATTATTGTAAGTATACATAAAAACTCCAAATAACAGGTGAACTACTGAAGTTTTAGAAGATTTATATTGTCATCGGTAAAGATAAACAAAATAATACATATTTCATATAGATTTGGTTTTAAATTACTATTGTCTTTTGTTGAGTTATAAAAAATACGAAATGTAAATAAAATAGTGTAGAAAGTATTAAAGTTTTAATGATTTAGATGATTAATTGGAGTGATAGAAATTTCCATTTGAAAAGGTTAAAATAGGTAAAAGCTGATGTAATTGTAGTATATAAAAAATGAAAAAAAGCTTAATGATTCATTCAAAACAACAGAACTAGGTTAAAATATAATATAGGAGAAATAGATGAAGAGTGGAGATAAGTATTAATAATATTTTTTTGCATGTTCTTCCTGTTTTACAATTAAAGTTAGATGAATTTTATGCTATATATAACTATCAAGAAATTACTGAGGAAGAACTTTGGGAGTACTGTCTTAAATATAAATTTAAAAATGGTGATATAGAAAAACAATCTATAAATAGAATTGTTAAAGTAATTTTTAATATATCAATTTTAGAATTTTTTTACTATAAACAAATTTTGGATGATTGTAGTCAAAACTATCATAGCAAGTTAACAGAAGAAGAAATCAATTTCCTTTTAGGAACTTTTCGCACCGTTCGAGGGCGTAATAGCCAAAAAAATAGCTAGCTATTTTCTTAACAAAGACTGTAGGGAGATAATTAAAGGACATTTAATATGCCTTTAAGTTATCTCCCTTTCTATTTATTCGTACGATAAAATACATAAAATTTTAAGCGAGTGTAAATTATTTTGCTGCTATTTGTAAATGTAAAATTTCTTTACTCAAAAAAGGCCAATTAGCGAAATTGATATACGACTTATTTATAAATAAATGTCATTTTTCAGGACTATTCTCTTATTTGGCGCTTATTTTTAAATAAGTTGTATACGAATCCTGCTAAATCGCTCATTTAACGATTAAAAAGTTAGAGTGCGATTTTTTTGTTGAAAATTTTAAAAGGCTCGCAATTTTTTTATCAATAAAAATTGATATACACATTTTTTTAATAGTTATAAATCGATACGACTAATTTTAATCATGCTGCACTTTTTTTAAAAAAGTTGATTTTTCATAAAAAAGATTCCAATTGACAAAGATTTTATCTCTCCAAACGAATTCCCCTTTTAGCAAGTTTCTTTCTTTTTTATCAAATATTCTATTTGTCAAGCACTTTTTTTCGGCTAAAAACATACATTTTTCATTAAAAATAGAGGTTATTTAGCTAATTTTTTTAGCAAAATAAAAGGTGATTTGCTTGCTACATAGACTGCAATTAAGTTGGATTTCTCTATTTCATACCTAAATATTGTAAAAAAATCGATAAAACCAATAGACAGAAAATTTTGGAAGTCGTAAAATGAAAGGCATAGATAGAGAGGGGATCATAATATGAAGATTATACGTACGATTGCTCAAATTGCTATTCTTTGGGTTTTTTATTATATTGGTGTATTAATTGTGGAGTGGACAAATATTTTTATTCCACCAAGTATTATTGGGCTCGTTCTTTTATGGGCGTTACTTATGCTAAACATTATTAATGTAAAACTTATTCAAGACGGCGCTAGTTTTTTAATCGCTTTTTTAACATTGTTTTTTATTCCATCTACAGTTGGTGTCGTAGAGTATCCAGAACTATTAACACTTTCAGGAGTATTGCTCGTTTTAGCTGTATTTGTAAGTACTGTGATTGTAATTATTGTAACAGGAAAAGTCAGTCAGTATATTGAGCGCAAGGAGCAAGAAGTAAAGGGGGACGCTATGGATGTTAGCACTACTCATCATCATTAGTACGATTGCATTGTTTATGTCATTTCAAAAACTATATGTAAAAGTAAATCATCCGCTTCTTTTACCATTGCTTACAGTGACGTTTATTACGGCAACGATTTTAGTAGTATTTAATATTCCGTATAGTACATATATGCAAGGTGGCGAGTGGATTCAACAGATGCTAGGACCAGCTGTTGTGGCGTTAGCTTATCCGCTTTATAATCAACGCGCACTTATTTTTAAGTATAAGTTTTCAATTTTATCTAGTTTAATTGTGGCGATGATTTCTGGTCTTGTTAGTGTATACGTGTTGTTAAAACTATTTAAATCAAGCGATGCGTTTATTTTAACAGCGTTACCTAAATCATTAACAACACCTGTTGCGATGCAAGTTAGCAGTTCGGTTGGTGGCATTGCACCGTTAACGGCAGTGTTGGTTATGGTTGCTGGGTTTACAGGGGCTATTTTAGGACCTTTTCTATATAAAATTGCACGCATTGATACAGCAATTAGTCGTGGGGTATCGATGGGAAGTGCGAGTCATGGTGTAGGGATATCAAAATTAAAGGAATTTGGTGAAGAGGATTTATCGATTGGTTCTCTTTCTATGGGGCTTAGCGCGGTACTAGGAGCGTTTATTTGTCCGATATTCGCTATGCTAGTCATGTGAAAAAAAGCTTAGAAGAATTAAACTCCTCCAAGCTTTTTGAAATGTACTTTTAATAAATTGCGCGGCGTTCTTTAATAACGCGAATATTTTGTAATGTTGCATCTTCAGGGCCTTGAACCGGCAGACCTGCTTCTATATTCATTTGAATATATTTAATATTATCTTCCGTAATAACTTCGCCAGGAATGAAAATTGGAATTCCTGGTGGGTACACCATAATAAATTCAGCAGAAATGCGGTCATGTGCTTCTGAAAGCGGAATAACCTCTGTTTCAGCATAAAATGCATCACGTGGAGACATCGCAAGGGCTGGAATTTCAGGCGCCTTTACGTTAGGAAGCGTTATGACTGCTTCCGAGTCAAATGCTTGTGACAAACGCGATAGCGCATTAACAAGAAGGTTCATCTCTTTTTTTGTATCGCCAAGTGTTACTAAACATAGGATGTTATATAAATCTGATAGTTCAACTTCAAGGTTAGCATTGTAACGTAACCATTCTTCTGCATCATGCCCTGTAATCCCTAAATCTTTGACACTAATTAATAGCTTGCAAGGGTCCATATCAAATGTTGCAGAAGAGTGCAGTTTTTCACGACCAGCACACGTTAAATGTGGGATAGCATTAATACGTTTACGTGTATCTTTCGCTAAACGAATCGCATCGTCAATTAAATCATAGCCATGTACTGCTAATTGACGGCGTGCACAGTCTAATGATGCAAGTAAAGGATAAGATGTTGATGTTGTTGTTAACATCGAGAATACCGATTGAGCGCGTTTAGCAGATACAAGCCCTTCACGTATATTCAAAATGGATGTACCTGTCATCGAGCCACCAAGTTTGTGTACACTCGTTGCTGCCATATCAGCACCTGCTTGCATAGCAGATAAAGGCAATTCATCGTGAAATTTAATATGTACACCGTGTGCCTCGTCTACAATAACAGGAATATCATGTGCATGCACGATATCAACAATGCGTTTTAAATCAGCAGCAAAGCCGAAATATGTTGGATTAATGACTAAAACTGCTTTCGCATCTGGGTACTTATTTAATGCTTTTTCAACCGATTCAGGCGAAATCCCATGAGAGATACCAAGCTCCGGGTCTACCTCTGGATGAATGAAAATCGGAATTGCCCCAGCAAATACGATGGCAGACATAATCGATTTATGAACATTCCGTGGTACTAAAATTTTGTCACCGGGACCGACGACGGTCAAAATCATCGTCATAATTGCACCACTAGTACCTTGAACGGAAAAGAATGTATGATCAGCACCAAAAGCTTGTGCGGCTAAGTTTTGCGCCTCTTTAATGGCTGCTTTTGGTGAATGTAAATCATCTAGCGGAGCAATGTTAATTAAATCAATTGATAAAACGTTGTCGCCGACGAACTCTCGAAACGCTGGATCCATGCCAGAGCCTTTTTTATGGCCAGGAATATGGAACTGAATTGGATGTCGATTTCGATGCTTGAGTAAAACGTCGAACAATGGAGTCTCTAACTGTGACAACGCAGGTACCACCTCACTTGAATGAATTTTAATAGGATACGCCTTAGTGACATTTATCATAGGCTGTTCATTTAATTAGCTTTAACTAATTAAATTCTTAAAACAAATGAATTATAGCACCTATTGAACAGTGTGACTATAAAAAATATTATAAATTTTACTATATTTTCTAGGTGAAGTTATTTTTAAAACAAGGGGGAATTTTAGTGAACTGGGAAACACGTATAACAAAATTGTTAAACATACAATATCCAATCATTCAAGGGGGACTAGCTTATTTAGCTTATGCAGAGCTTGCCGCAGCTGTGTCAAATGCAGGTGGGCTCGGTCAAATTACAGCGATGAGCTTACCATCTCCTGAGGCGCTAAGAGAAGAAATTAACAAAGTACGTGCAATGACAGATAAGCCGTTCGGAGTGAATTTCGCAATCGGAATGTATGGCCAAGGATATGAGCCGATGGTAGAAGTAGCAAGAGACATGAATGTACCAGTTGTGACAATGACTGGAGGCAATCCTGCACCTATTTTTAATATTTTAAAAGATAGCGATTGCAAAAAAATGGTGTTAGTAGCTGCAAGACGTCAAGCACAAAAGGCGGAGGAATTAGGAGCAGACGCAGTAATGGTCGTTGGACAAGAAGGTGGCGGTCATTTAGGTCGTGATGATGTTGGGACGTTTGTTTTAGTACCTCAAGTAGTAGATAGTGTGTCTATTCCTGTTATTGCATCGGGGGGAATTGGCGATGGCCGGGGCTGGATGGCGGCTCACGCACTAGGAGCAGAAGGAATTGAAATGGGTACAAGATTTATTGCGACAAAGGAATGTGTACACGCTTCCGAAGTTTATAAACAGGCGCTACTAAATAGTTCGGAAAGCGATACAACGGTTATTAAACGTTCACTCGGTGCACCGGCAAGGGCTCTTCGAAATGAGTTTACAGAGCAAATTTTAAAAATTGAAAGCGAAACGCCAACATATGAGGCATTAAAAGATTATATTAGCGGCAAAGCAAATAGACGTTATATTTATGATGGGGATACAACACAAGGTTACGGTTGGGCAGGACAAGTGGCGGGGATGATCCATGACATTCCGCGTGTGGAAGAACTTATTGAGCGAATGGTTGCACAAGCAAGTGCTATCCGTTTAAAATGGGGACAGTAAACAACAAAGGTAGGTTACATGATGGAATATTCATACCCATTGTCAACAGATTGGACGACACAAGAAATGGTAGATGTCGTGCAGTTCTTTGAAGCGGTAGAGGCAGCATATGAAAAGGGCATTAAACGAGAAGTGTTTATGGCGAAATACCGTCGTTTTAAAGAAATTGTCCCATCACAAGCGGAGGAGAAAACAATTTTACGCGAATTTGAACAAGCGAGCGGTTACGTAGGCTATAAAGCAATTAAAATGGCGAAAGAGTCAGCAGATGGACAAGTAATTCGTCTATAACAAAAAAGGTGTAAACATCGTGAAGTGATGTTTACACCTTTTTACTTTGTGCCAATCTATACTATAGACGTGATACTACTAAACTCGCTAACGCGAAAATCGTGTCAAAGATGTCTCCAGGGAATCCTGCTACAGCGAACGGTACGTAATATGGAAATTTTGAATACGTGCTTTTGAGCAATTGCTGCAGCAAGTTCTGTAAATGATAATAGTTTTCGATTATTTTGCGTGAAATAAATAACAGATGTGTAACTTTTCTACACATCTGCTACTAATAAAATCTATTTTCCGACGATGATATTGTAAATTGGTAATAAATTGTCGAATGTTTTTTCTACTAATTGCATAAACTCATTGGAAGAAAGGTTAATTGCATCGTCAGCTGCGATATGTCGCCCAACTAAAAATTCACCTTTTTTTACATCGCGTAAGCGCACCATCAGCTTCTCAAGCTCTTCACCACGTGCTGTTCCTAAACGAATTGCATTAGGGGACATATGATCACCCGAGATAATGTAATCGTCACTTAATTGATTAAAAGCATCCATGTTATGTAATAAACGCTGAGCCATCTCCGCTTTTTGAGGTGCCTCGTAAATTACTGCAACAACAATAAATAAGTGGCTATTCCACAGCCCAATTTGAAAATGAGGCAATGCTTTGTAACCCCGTTTATTTGGCGCAAAAGCTACCCAAGAATCTTTGGGCGGATTAACAGTACGACGTGCATGCTTCGCAACATGTGGGAAAAATTCGTCTCCAGTTTTAGCGCTGAAGTAACTTGAAAAAGTTTCACCAAGTGTTTGGAATTTAGGACGAACGATTTTCGTTAGTGCTTCCATCCGCTCATCCAAACCATTTATTTGAAAAACATCAAAATCTTCCAAACTCCATTGTACATTACTCAAAAATAAAAACTCCTTTCGATTTTTAGGTTTATTTTAATACGTTTTTGGGAAAAAATCTTATAACACAAACTTTCGTGAATGTCAAAAAGTCTTGTAAAAAACACTAAGGAAGTGATGGTAAATGAAACAGATGGTTAAAATTATACGCAAAGTGGACATTGAAAAGCAATATGAACACATTTTACGCTTAGAGCTCGACTATGAATTGGCCTCACTGTATGCTGCAATGAAGGAAAAGAATGAAATGGATATGAAAAAATCGAAAAAACGTTTGCAAGAAATCCATGAGGAATTAGAAGGTCTTCATGCGTATGCGTAACAAAAAGTTCATACCTATGTAAAAAATCACTTGCTGAATGTTCGGACAGCAGGTGATTTTTGCTATAATAACTCTATAGTTGAATTTAAAACTGTTCATCATAATACGGGAAGCAGAATGCAAGGGGTGGTTTGTACAATGAATTTAAAGCAATTAGATGCTTTTGCTAAGGCTATAATTTTTGAAGCTGGTAGACGAATACGTGAATCGTTTACATACGATTTAGAAGTAGAAACAAAATCAGGTGCAAATGATTTAGTAACGAATATCGATCGTGAAACGGAACTTTTCTTTATTGAACAGATTCAAGCGTTTAATCCTTCTCATAAAATTATCGGGGAAGAGGGAATGGGAGAAAGACCTGACTCGTTAGACGGTGTTGTATGGATTATCGATCCAATTGATGGGACGATGAATTTTGTGAAACAGCATCGCCATTTTATGATTACAATTGGTGTTTATATCGATGGGATAGGTAAACTAGGGTACATATTTGATGTTATGCGTGAAGATTTATTTTATGCGATTGCAGGAGAAGGGGCATGGTACAACGATTCACCGATGCGCAAACTGCAGCCATTAAAAATCGAAGAGGCGGTTATTGGAATAAACGCAAGCTGGGTAACACCAAATCCTAAAATTAATCATGAAAAATTAATTGAGCTCATCCAAACTGTACGTGGTACACGTTCATACGGCTCTGCTGCAATGGAAATCGCTTTTGTCGTGAGCGGTAAATTGGATGCATATATTTCGATGCGCTTAGCACCATGGGATATTGGCGGTGGTATTGTCATTGCACAAGAGGTAGGTGCAATCGCTACAAATTTAAATGGTGAAGGTTTTGATTTAATGAAGTCAGACACATTTTTAATAGCGAATCCATATATCCATCAATTAATTTTGGATAACTATATAGAAGAAAAATAAAAACAACCACCAAATTTTATTATTTGGTGGTTTTTATCGGCTTATAAAAGACCTGCTTGTACAAATTTTTTCTTTTGTTTCATGCCTAGCATAAAAATAATGCACATTGCAATAACACATGCTAAGGCACCAAGGTAGCCCATTGTATCGTATTTATCTGTACCTGCCATAAATACTAATGATGCTGAAAAGCCAATCCCTATCATAGAAAGTAATGCCGCTAAAGAGTAAATAAACATAACTAATTTTGCTTTATTCATGACAAACCCCCCTTACTATTAAGTATACCACAAAAATAATGTGCAATATTCCGAAAAGACATTTGCATATATATGTGCTATAATATCACAGTTAAACAACTGAAAAAAGAATATGGAGTGGAATAATGACAAAATTACGTCAAGATTTACGTAACATCGCAATTATCGCGCACGTTGACCATGGTAAAACAACACTAGTAGACCAATTATTAAAGCAATCAGGTACATTCCGTTCGAATGAGCAAGTAGAAGAACGCGCAATGGATTCAAATGATATCGAACGTGAGCGCGGTATTACTATTTTAGCAAAAAATACGGCGGTTAATTATAACGGTACACGTATTAATATCTTAGATACACCAGGACACGCAGACTTCGGTGGTGAAGTAGAACGTATCCTAAAAATGGTTGATGGTGTTTGCTTAGTAGTAGACGCTTATGAAGGTTGTATGCCTCAAACTCGATTCGTTTTAAAGAAAGCGTTAGAGCAAAACTTAACACCAATCGTAGTAGTTAACAAAGTTGATAAAGATTCAGCTCGTCCATTAGAAGTAGTAGACGAAGTATTAGAACTTTTAATCGAGCTTGGCGCAGACGACGATCAATTAGAATTCCCAGTAGTTTACGCTTCAGGTGTAAACGGTACGGCTTCTTTAGATCCAGACCCAGCAAACCAAGAAGAAAACATGCAATGCTTATTTGATACAATCATTGAAGCAATTCCAGCGCCAATTGATAACTCAGATGAGCCATTACAATTCCAAGTATCATTACTTGACTATAACGACTTCGTTGGTCGTATTGGTATCGGTCGCGTATTCCGCGGTGAGATTTCAGTAGGTCAACAAGTATCATTAATGAAATTAGACGGTTCAGTGAAAAACTTCCGTGTAACAAAAATCTTTGGTTTCTTTGGCTTAAAGCGTGAAGAAATTCAAACAGCTAAAGCTGGGGACTTAATCGCCGTTTCAGGGATGGAAGACATCAACGTTGGTGAAACAGTATGTCCAGTAGAGCACCCAGAAGCATTAGAGCCATTACGCATTGATGAGCCTACATTACAAATGACATTCTTAGTAAACAACTCACCATTTGCAGGTCGCGAAGGTAAATGGGTAACTTCTTCTAAAATTGAAGAGCGCCTACGTTCACAATTAGAAACAGACGTATCTCTTCGTGTTGAAGATACAGATTCTCCAGATGCTTGGACAGTTTCAGGCCGCGGTGAGTTACACTTATCAATCTTAATTGAAAATATGCGTCGTGAAGGCTTCGAATTACAAGTGTCTAAACCACAAGTAATCATTAAAGAAGTAGATGGCGTAAAATCAGAGCCAATCGAGCGCGTACAAATCGACGTACCTGAAGAAAACGTTGGTTCAATTATCGAATCTTTAGGGCAACGTAAAGGTGAAATGTTAGACATGGTTAACAACGGTTCTGGACAAGTACGTTTAATCTTCAACGTACCAGCACGTGGTTTAATCGGTTACACAACTGAATTCATGTCTCTAACTAAAGGTTTCGGTATTATCAACCATACATTCGATCACTATGCACCAGTTGTAGCAGGTCGTGTAGGTGGCCGACATCAAGGTGTATTAGTATCTATGGAAAACGGTAAAGCAACTACTTACGGTATGATGGGTGTTGAAGACCGTGGTACATTATTCGTAGAACCAGGTACTGAAGTTTACGAAGGTATGATCGTTGGTGAAAATACACGTGAAAACGACATTACTGTAAACATTACGAAACAAAAACAAAAAACAAATATCCGTTCTGCAAACAAAGACCAAACGAACGTTATTAAAAAGCCTCGCCTATTAACATTAGAGGAAGCTTTAGAGTATTTATCGGATGACGAGTACTTAGAAGTAACGCCAGAGTCTATCCGTTTACGTAAGCAAATCCTTGACAAAGGTGAACGTGAACGTATTGCGAAAAAGAAAAAATACGCTGAAATGGAAAACTAATTTTCGCGTATAAAAAGAAGGGGATGAAGGGTGTTGTTGAATTTAGCGCTGAACTTTATTCAAGCATCTGTATCTACTGACGAGACGACGAGAGTCTACGACAGAATGTCAGGTATCACGCGTTATATTTACGAAAATATGCCAAGCTATGAAGTAGCGGGGTATGTTGTGTTCATTCTAGTATTTATTTTATCGGCAATTGTTTTTAAGTTAGGCTTTGCACGGGAGTTGCCATTGCTGAAAAATATCATTATTTATACGTTCCTATTTTTAGGGTGTATTATGTTGACGTTTTTCGCATTCTTCTTACCGATGATTGAAGGCTTAATTGTAGCAGCCCTTATTTTAATCGTCTATAAATCTCGTATGTGGCGTGAAAAACGCGAAGAGAACAAAGCGGGGGTTAAATAATGAAAAGCTTAAATTTCACTTTATTGTGAGATTTAAGCTTTTTTTATGGACAAGAATAAGCTTTTATGAAAGCTACATAACTTTATATGAGCAAAATAAACAATGAGAATACCAAATAGTACAAAGTCGAAAATAAAGATTTTTCATTTTTATTGCCATCAGTCGTTCGCGCTAGCCGCCAAACCGCGGAGCCAACTGTGTTGTCTCCACGGTTCGTTCTGCGGCAGGCAAATGCGCGAACAACTAAAATATTATGTGCTACTAAACATCTAGATAATGTGGCGCAATGTTAAAGCAAATTGCAACAACGCTTTAATAAGTAGGATTACTTTTTCATGAATTAGGAGAACATCTATTAAAGCATCAAGAAGGGTTCACTTTTGCCGTAGCGCGACACAGCCACAGGAGCCAGGGTAGGAAATAGCGTATCTTTCCAACGCTAGTTCCTGCTCTGGCTGTGGCAAAGCGCGAAGGCTAAGAACTTGACTAATATTTGTATATAGAAATAATTGTTTTTAAATTTGCTCATTATAAGTTACATAAGAAACAATCACTTACTTCTTGATAAATTCACCCTTTTTAAAATTTCGCATAACCTAATCTAGGCAAAATAATGCATTATTTAGAGGAGGATAGCGATGAAAAGATGGGTGAAATCAATTTTTTTCGCTGCATTAACATGTATCATACTTGTCGTTCTTGCATCATGTGGCAAGGAAGAGCTACAAGAAGTAAAGGTTGGTGAAGTAACACGTTCCATCTTTTATGCGCCACAATACGTAGCTATTGAGAAAGGTTTTTTTGAAGAGGAAGGACTAAAGATTGAATTATCGACCATCCCTGGTGGCGACAAAACGATGACAGCTCTATTATCCGGCGGTATCGACGTAGCGTTAGTTGGCTCTGAAACATCTATCTATGTGACAGCTCAAGGTGCCAATGACCCAATTAAAAACTTTGCTCAGCTTACACAAACAGACGGAACATTTTTAGTAGCTCGTGAGAAAATTGACAATTTCTCTTGGGATATGTTAAAAGATTCTACTTTCCTAGGACAACGTAAAGGTGGAATGCCACAAATGGCAGGAGAATTCGTATTAAAAAAACATAATATCGATCCACATAATGATTTAGAACTTATCCAAAATATTGAATTTGCAAACATTTCAACTGCCTTTGCATCAGGTACTGGAGATTTCGTTCAATTGTTTGAGCCAACTGCAAGCGTATTTGAAAAAGAGGGCGTTGGCCATATTGTTGCTTCATTTGGAACAGAGTCCGGTCACTTACCATATACAACATTTATGACAAAAGCGAGCTTCATTGACAGTGATTCGGAAACGGTAGAGAAATTTACGCGCGCTATAAAAAAAGCGCAAGATTGGGTATATGCAAATAGTGCAGACGATGTAGCAAAGGCGATTCAGCCATACTTTGAAGATACAGAAGTAGAATTAATCGCAACGGTTGTAGAACGATACCGAGCACAAGAGTCTTTTGCAAAAGATCCGATATTAGACGAGGAAGAATGGAATAACTTGCAAGATGTAATGGAAGAGGCAGGAGAATTGCCCAGAAGAATGGATTATCAAGAGCTTGTAGATACTTCATTTGCAGAGAAAGTAACGAAGTAATATGGAGTTTTTAACAGTTCGCGATGTACATCATACGTATTTTTCAAGGGAAGCAGCGACGGAAGCATTAAAAAACATTCATATATCGATAAATAAAGGAGAATTTATTTCCTTTATAGGCCCTAGTGGCTGTGGTAAGACAACGCTTTTATCAATTATAGCAGGATTGTTTCAACCGACAAGTGGAACGGTATTAATTGAGGGGCAACCGGTTTATGGGAACGATCATTTATCCATTGGTTATATGCTACAACAAGATTATTTATTTCCCTGGAAAACGATTGAACAAAATATCGTGCTTGGACTTGATATTTTAAAAAAGGATCAAGACCGTGCACAAGACATAACGACAACACTATTAAATGCTGTAGGGTTACCTAATATTGAGAAAAAGTTTCCTAGGGAATTATCAGGCGGTATGCGGCAGCGAGTAGCATTAGCGAGGACGCTAGCTGTTGATCCGAAAATTTTATTATTAGATGAACCGTTTTCTGCACTCGATTATCAATCAAAGTTGAAGCTTGAAGATTTAGTTTCTGAAATGCTAAAAGAGTTTGGTAAAACGGCGATTCTTGTCACACATGATATCGGCGAAGCAATTGCGATGAGCGATCGAATTTTGTTATTTTCCCCTAGACCGGGAAAGCTATATAAAACGTTTGAAGTACCGGAAGAGTTAAAACAGTTAACACCATTTGAAGCTCGTGCCCATTCAAGCTATTCCACGCTATTCCAAACGATTTGGAAGGAGCTTGAAAGCCTTGAACAGCAAAATACTTCATGAACAATATAAACAATCATTAATCAAAGAAAAGCGATGGATTCGTTTTTTCCAATTGTTAATTTTGGTTAGTTTTATTGGGCTATGGGAGCTTGCATCCACTTTTAAATGGATTGATCAGCTCATTTTTAGTTCGCCGTCAAAAATTTGGGTACTGTTTATAGAAAAGTTGAATGACGGCACATTATTACCACATATTAGTACGACAATGTTTGAAACTGTACTCGGTTTTATTATTGGTACATTAATTGGAACGATACTAGCAGCCATTCTTTGGTGGTCTCCTTTTTTGTCGAAGGTGCTAGATCCGTATCTTGTTATACTCAATGCGATGCCAAAAGTAGCGCTTGGACCGATTTTAATTGTTGTCATGGGGCCGGGGATGGGATCAATTATCACAATGGGTGCTATTATCTCGGTCATTATCTCAACAATTGTCATTTATACCGCATTTAAAGGGGTAGACGGCAATTATTTGAAAGTATTGCAAACATTTAATGCGAGCAGATTGCAAATGTTCAAAGAGGCTGTTTTACCGGCGTCATTTCCAACGATTATTTCAACATTGAAGGTCAATGTTGGTTTATCTTGGGTAGGCGTTATTGTTGGGGAGTTTTTAGTTTCATCAAAAGGGCTCGGTTATTTAATTATTTACGGATTCCAAGTGTTCAACTTTAATCTTGTACTAATGTCACTTGTCATTATCGCAATTTTTGCAACGATTATGTATCAACTAGTGGAGTTGTTAGAAAAGAAACTGGTGAAAAGTGGATAACGGGGCTCTTTTCTCCCAAAAAAATCCTTGAGCACATTTTTTGTGTTCAAGGATTTTTACATAATTAAAATTCTTCATCAATTTTAGAAGATGTGCGGTAAAATTTAAACTTGCCTGTAGCAATTCGCTTCTCTGTGTTTTCAGCGATTCGTTCGTTACATGAATCACACATATACGTATGAATGGGACGATTGCGTAATTTTTTCGCAAGTGGCAAGTCGTCGGGTAATTGCTGGATTGAATCACAAATAACGCATTTGACGCGCATGCTATTCCTCCTTATTGAACGCGAATCGCGATGACCTCTTTAATTGGATTATCTACGTTTGAGCCGTCGCTTAATAATAAGTGAACAGGACCGCCATCTGAAAGTGGTTTGCCGTCTTGGCTAAATTTAAAAATGAGTGTTTTTGCTTCTTCGATTGAAAAGCTATGCTCTTCTCCATTTGCACACTCAAACACCACTTCAGTCGCTTCTGGCTTAATTTCGGCGTTGTTTAGGAACGGTTTAATTTCTATACCAAATGTTCCTGTTAACATACCTTTACGGTCAAATTTACGCTCGGTTTTTAATGTTGGAGGGAATACTGCACCTTCCATAATCTCGCGTGACCAATGTGCACCGACATCCGCTAAATATTTTTCTTCTGAATTATCAGGTGCTTTTTCTGTTGCAAAATAAGTTGTTAAATCTAGCCGACGGTCATCAAAAATCCAAACAGTTGGATCTAATGTAAGTGTATATGTAACCGCACCTTTAATAGGAATAATTGAGTTCATCAAAAATCCTCCCTCTATAATATATCCTCATACAGTATACCGTCTTTTCGATAAAATAAGAAACATTAAAAATGAAATTCATAACTATATGTAATGACACTTGCATTTTTATCCTTGAAAAGATAAACTTTATTAAGATAGAATCGAAGAAATATCAGATAATGGGGGCGTCCTCATGGATACGAAATCACAAGCTTCCTTTCAGGAAAAAGCATTAGAGCAGTTACAAACAGATGCTAGTAAAATTGCTCAACTAATTAAAGTACAAATGGATAATTTAACGATGCCACAATGTCCTTTATACGAAGAAGTGCTCGATACACAAATGTTTGGCTTGTCGCGTGAAATTGATTTTGCTGTAAAGCTAGGTCTGATTGAGCGTGAGCAAGGCAAGGATATTCTTGATGCTTTAGAAAAAGAATTGTCCTTATTGCATGATGCATATACAGACAAATAACAGAAAAAACTCAAACGCATAATGCATGATGCGATTTGAGTTTTTTTTCTACGAATGAGGTTTTAAACAAATGAGAAGATATATCACAACTTATCTGAAAAATTTTGATTACCTGCTATTCTTTACATACGTATTTTTATGTTTGTTTGGATTAGTTATGATTTATAGTGCGAGTATGATGGTTGGTATTGTTTATGAGGATGGCACACCGGATTATTTTTATAGAAAACAAGTAACAAATTTAATAATTGGTGCGCTAGCTTTTTGTATCGGAGCATTTTTCCCTTATAAACATTACAGTAATAAATTTGTCATGCTTGTTGGTATGCTTATGATGGCGGTTTTACTTGTATGGGTAAATGTTGCTGGGACTGGTTATGAAGAAACAGGTTCGCAAAGTTGGATTAGAATATTTGGTGTTTCGTTTCAGCCTTCAGAATTCGCAAAACTGTTTGTTATTCTTTATATAGCAGGTTCGTTTTATAAAAAGAGTTTAAAAGAAAAGTCCATTCAATATGTAAAGCCAAATGATATTGGCTATCCGATTGCAATTTGGTTAATTATTTTATTAAGTGTCGGTTTAGAAACTGACCTAGGGGCGTTTATCATTATCTTTATGATCGCGATTTCTGTTGTATTTTTAAGCGGTATTCGCGGGAAATCTTTATTTCGATTTTTTGCGTTGTTAAGCGCATTTGGTGGTATATTAGCTGGTGCATTAGCACTGTTTAAATATGACTCGATTTTTAATGCAAGTCGTTTTGGGCGCTTTCAAGCATGGGCTAATCCATTTGAATATGAAGCGGGTTCAGGTTACCAAATTATTAATGGTTATTTAGCTATTGGGCAAGGCGGTTTAGAAGGAGTAGGACTTGGTCAATCGGTGCAAAAGCTTGGCTATTTACCGGAACCGCAAAATGACTTTATAATGGCAATTATTGCGGAGGAATTAGGGATTTTGGGAGTGGCCATCGTCATTGTCGGCATCGGAATTATCGTTTTACGTAGTTTCTATATTGCAATGACAACGAAAGATCCACTCGCACGTATGATTGCAGGTGGTATTGGAAGTTGGATAGGATTTCAGACTTTTGTAAACCTTGGCGGTGTATCGGGAATTATCCCGTTAACCGGAGTAACGCTACCTTTTATAAGCTATGGCGGTACTTCTATATTAATGCTTTCTTTAGCAATGGGGATATTAATCAATGTTTCTATGTACTACAAGAGAGAAAAAAAGCTTTCATAAGGGGTTGAGAAAAAATGGAAAAAATCAACAAAGTTTTAGTCGCAAACAGAGGAGAGATTGCCATCCGTATATTCCGTGCTTGTACGGAACTTCATCTAAAAACGGTGGCTATTTATTCGCGTGAGGATAGCGGTGCATTCCATCGCTACAAAGCAGATGAAGCATATTTAGTCGGCGCGGGGAAAAAGCCAATCGATGCATATTTAGATATCGAAGGGATTCTTGCGATTGCTAAAGATGCAAAAGTTGATGCAATTCATCCTGGCTATGGTTTTTTATCTGAAAATGTAGAGTTTGCTCGTCGTTGTGAAGAAGAGGGAATTATATTTATTGGTCCAACATCCAAGCACCTCGACATGTTTGGTGACAAAGTAAAAGCACGCGAGCAAGCGATTCTTGCGGATATACCAGTAATTCCTGGTACGGATGGTCCTGTAGCAAGCTTTGATGAAGTGGTAGCGTTTGGTGATAAATACGGCTATCCGATTATGATTAAAGCGGCTCTTGGGGGCGGTGGACGCGGAATGCGTATGGTGCAAGAAAAAGGAGAGCTTGCTTCAGCGTATGAGCGTGCGAAGTCCGAAGCAAAGGCAGCGTTCGGCTCAGATGAAGTATATGTAGAAAAATGCATCGTAAAGCCGAAGCATATCGAGGTACAAATCATTGGTGATACAGTGGGCAATATTGTGCATTTATATGAGAGAGATTGCTCAATTCAACGCCGTCATCAAAAAGTAGTTGAAATTGCCCCATCTAATTCGATTTCAAACGATTTGCGTAATCGTATTTGTGACGCTGCAGTAAAACTGATGAAAAATGTAGAATACGTAAATGCTGGAACAGTAGAGTTTTTAGTTTCAGGTGATGATTTCTACTTCATTGAAGTGAACCCACGTATTCAAGTAGAACATACGATTACTGAAATGATTACAGGGGTGGATATTGTCCATGCGCAAATTAAAGTAGCGGCAGGATACGAGCTTCATTCCCCTGAAGTAAATATACCGAAGCAACAAGAAATCCCGCTATTCGGATTTGCGATACAATCGCGCGTTACAACAGAAGATCCGAAAAACGATTTTATGCCGGATACAGGTAAGTTAATGGTCTATCGCTCGAGCGGTGGATTCGGTGTTCGTCTAGATGCCGGGAACGGGTTCCAAGGTGCGGTCGTAACACCTTATTACGATTCATTGCTCGTGAAAATTTCAACATGGGGTATGACATTCCGTGAAGCGGCTGCAAAGATGGATCGTAACTTACGTGAATTCCGTATCCGTGGGGTTAAAACGAACATTCCATTTTTAGAAAACGTTGTAATACACGAAAAGTTTTTAACGGGTGAATTTGATACGAGCTTTATCGATTCAACGCCTGAATTATTTGTGTTCCCACAGCGTAAAGACCGTGGAACAAAGTTGCTTAGTTATATTGGCAACGTGACATTAAATGGTTTCCCAGGTGTTGAAAAACGCACAAAACCGATTTTTACAACGCCAGATAAGCCTAAAATTGATTTGCTAACACCGCCAACACCGGGGACAAAGCAAATTCTAGATGAACGTGGTGCAGATGGCTTAGTTGAATGGATTAAAGCACAGGAAGATGTGTTATTAACAGATACAACATTCCGCGATGCTCATCAATCGCTTCTTGCAACACGAGTGCGTTCTCGTGACATGTATAAAATTGCAGATGCAACGAGTCGTATGATGCACAATTATTTTTCTCTTGAAATGTGGGGTGGCGCAACATTTGATGTAGCTTACCGTTTTTTAAAAGAGGATCCGTGGGCACGCCTTGAAAAACTGCGTCAGCAAGTACCGAACGTCCTGTTCCAAATGTTGTTGCGCGGTGCAAATGCTGTAGGCTATACGAATTATCCAGACAATTTAATTCGAGAATTCATTAAAGAATCAGCAGCATCTGGTATTGATGTATTCCGTATTTTTGATTCGTTAAACTGGATTAAAGGGATGGAAGTAGCCATCGATGAAGTGCGTAATACAGGGAAGATTGCAGAGGCAGCTATTTGCTACACGGGAGATATTTTAGATGATACTCGTGCAAAATATACAGTGCAATATTATAAAGATATGGCACGTGAGTTAGAGCAAACAGGGGCGCATATTTTAGCTATTAAAGATATGGCAGGTCTTCTAAAACCGGAAGCAGCCTACCGTTTAATTTCGGAGTTAAAAGATGCAACAAGCTTACCAATTCACTTGCATACGCATGATACGAGCGGTAACGGTATTTATTTATACGCAAAAGCAATTGAAGCAGGTGTCGATATTATCGATACAGCACTTGGGTCAATGGCGGGCTTAACATCACAGCCAAGTGCTAATTCATTGTACTATGCAATGAAAGGTAGCAAGCGCAATGTGCGAGCTGATATTGAGTCATTGGAAAAACTTTCGTATTACTGGGAAGATGTACGAAAATACTATGTTGATTTTGAAAGCGGAATGAACGCTCCTCACTCTGAAATTTACGTACATGAAATGCCAGGTGGTCAATATAGTAACCTACAACAGCAGGCAAAAGCAGTAGGACTAGGAAACCGATGGGATGAAGTGAAAGAGATGTATTCACGTGTGAATATGATGTTTGGAGACATCGTAAAAGTAACTCCGTCTTCAAAAGTAGTTGGGGATATGGCATTATTTATGGTACAAAACAATCTGAACGAAGAAAACATTTACGAACGTGGACAAACACTGGATTTCCCGGATTCTGTAATTGAGTTCTTCCAAGGTTATTTAGGCCAACCACATGGCGGTTTCCCGGAAGCATTACAAAAAATTGTACTAAAAGAGCGTGAGGCTATTACGGTACGCCCAGGCGAGTTATTAGCCCCGGTTGATTTTGAAAAATTAGAGGAAGAATTAGTACAAAAAATTGGCCGAGCTGTGACGAATCAAGATGTATTAGCGTATGCGCTCTATCCAAAAGTTTTCGAAGAATATGCTAAAATGGCAGAGCAATTTGGTGATATTTCCGTTCTGGACACACCGACATTTTTATACGGCTTAAAGCTCGGTGAAGAAATTGAAGTAGAGATTGAAAAAGGGAAAACGCTTATTATAAAATTGGTGTCGATTGGTGAGCCACAACATGATGGTACACGTGTTATGTACTTCGAGCTAAACGGTCAATCGCGTGAATTAGTCATTCAAGATATGACAGTAGAGGTAGATGGCAGTATGGCATTAAAGGCAGATCCGTCAAATCCAAATCAAATTGGTGCTACAATGCCAGGTACTGTTTTAAAAGTTGTTGTATCAAAAGGTAGTCCAGTTAAGCGTGGCGATCATTTACTCATTACAGAAGCTATGAAGATGGAAACAACTGTACAAGCGCCAAAAGATGGCGTTGTGAAAGAAGTTTACGCTTCAGCAGGTGATGCTATTTCAACAGGTGATTTATTAATTGAATTAATGTAAAAATAAAAGAGTACGAGGCGCCGAAACCTCGTACTCTCTTATTTTCCATTTTTATTGCTGCGGTATACAAGTAAAATCATGTAGCAGAATAAGCCGAACATTAACGTGATAAATAAAGAATGTAATAATGACACAATTAAATTTAATTTTGTTAATACGACTAACATACCAGCTAATACTTGTAATACGACAAGCGTGAAGGCAATAATCCATCCCCAATAAATTACGCGTTGAGTTTTATAATGTTTTACTACGTGTAGTGTTATGTACACAATCCAAATAACGATTAATAATACTGCAAAACGATGCCCCATTTGAACCCATTCATACATATTGTATGGTAGTACAAACGGTTCGTCATTTCGACAGAATGGCCAATCTGGACAAACTAAACTTGCATCTGTATGTCGAACAAGTGCCCCAGTGTATACTACAATATATGAATATAAAGTTACACCGATAATATGCCATTTTAATTTAGGTGAAATAAATACTTTATCCGCATCGAATTTTTGGTCCACTTCGAAAACAATTAATGCTAATAATAATACAGCTGTAAATGAGATTAACGAAATACCAAAGTGCAATGCGAGAATAAAGTCCCCTTGTCCCCATAAAACTTGTGCAGCGCCAATTAATGCTTGTAAGACAAGGAAGAAGATAGCATTAAAGCCGAGGAATTTAACTTCTTTAATATGGCCTAGCGAGCGCCATGTCCAAAAAACTAAAGCGACAATTAAAATTGACACTGTCCCGGTAGTTAATCGATGGGAGAATTCGATTAAAACTTCAGTTGTAATTTCTTTAGGAATAAGAGATCCGTTACAGTCCGGCCAATTTCGTCCGCAACCTAGTCCACTGTCTGTTTTAGTAACGAGTGCCCCACCTATTAGGATAAATAACATACCCACTGTTGCTGCAACTGCCAGCCATTTTAAATATTTACTATGTTGCATTATAATGAGCCACCTACTTTTAATATCAACATCGCTCATAAAAAGCGTCTCTAGTTTTAGATGATAGCGAATAAAGTAGTAAAAGACAACTTCTAATGACAGTCTTTTTTAGCAGAATATTCTATTTCACAAATTGTTCATAAATTCGTACCCTAACCTTCACAAATGATTTTGGAAAATTACTTACAATTATATGTATTGTTTTCACGCGGCTTCGCTTCACTTCGTTGTCATTAAAGTTTCATCGAAATTTCACCAAACGTCTAGAAATTATATACAAATTTCGATATAGTTAGTGTTAGCGGAATATGCTTACAAAAATGAAAGGAGCGGTGACGTGTCAAAAGTCAATTACTGACAATGGTGGATGCTGGATTGGAAACGACATCATGTGTAAAGAAATTATTTGCATTCATAATAAGATTGGAAGAGATGCTTTAATTTAGTGATACTGTTACATGATTGTTGTTAGTTTTTCAGTATTATAGGCTTTCTTTCATTTATCATGTACATAATGGAAAGTGAATCGCCAACCATTTATTGACATAAACCTATCCAGAATCTTTGTAGGTGAAATTTTGTTATTTGCGGTATTCATAGATGCCGCCATGTGGAGGACTATCGAGTATAGTCTTATACTTGAAGCGTTCAGCGAAGGAAACTAAATGAATAGTTACAATGAAACTATTCAATGCTTACAGTTGAAAAAATCATAGTTAGACATACTTTGTTCATTTATTATACAGGGTGAGTGAAGTAGGTACTATTAAGATGATTGATTCAGTGATAAGCTATTGTTAGGAATTCTTTCTTTATATGACAAGAATTCACATAGTACTAAACCATAGTCCTGGTTACACATGAAAATACAACAAAGAAAGAGGGGTTTTATTAAGCTATGATGAAAGGGCTTAAAAAATGGCGTCTATTTTCGCTTTTAGCAGTAATGACCGTGTTCCTTTCAGCTTGTGGTGAAGAATATATTTCAACACTAACACCAGCTGGTCCAGTTGGTGAAGAGCAGCTGAACATTTTATTACTTGCTATAGCGATTATGGCGTTAGTCGTTATCGTTGTTTCTGTTATCTATTTATTTGCTTTTGCTAAGTTCCGCCGTTCAAAAGTTGGCGAAAACTTCATGCCTAAACAAGTAGAAGGTAGCCACACACTTGAAGTAATTTGGACAGTAATTCCAATCATATTACTTTTAATCTTAAGTGTTCCTACTCTTACAGCTACTTATAAATTTGCGGATGTTGCTGCAATGGATGAAGTAGATGAAGAAGGAAACAAAACGGCACTTACTGTAAATGTAACTGCAAAATTATACTGGTGGGAGTTTGAGTATCCAGATTTAGGCATTATTACAGCGCAAGAGCTTGTTGTGCCAACGGATGAAAAAGTTTACTTCAACCTAATCGCTTCTGATGTTAAGCACTCATTCTGGATTCCTGCAGTCGGCGGTAAAATGGATACGAACGTAGACAACTTAAACAAATTTTACTTACAATTTGACAAAGAGTCTGCAGACTTAAAAGATGGCGTATTTTATGGTAAATGTGCTGAGCTTTGTGGTCCTTCTCACGCTTTAATGGATTTCAAAGTTAAAACTTTAGATCGTGATGCATTTGATGTATGGGTAGCTTCTATGAAAGCTACTGAAGGTAACACAGCTGATGCTAATTCATCAGATGCTGGTGAAGCTGCATTCGCTAATAGCTGTTTAGGCTGTCACGCTGTTTCTGGTGTAGGTACTGCAAGTGTTGTTCCTCTATCAGGTCCAAACTTGGCAACATATGGCGACCGTAACCGTGTAGCAGGTTTCTTAGAGCACAATGTAGAAAATACAGCTGCTTGGATTATGGATACACAAGAATTTAAGCCTGGTAACACAATGCCAAGTAACTTAGTTTCTGAAGAAGAAGCACAAGCAATTGCTGAGTACTTAATGACATTAAAAGTTGAAGACTAATTTACACTAGATAGAAACTTTGAAGGAGGTTAAAGTTGTGAGCTCTGTCGCAAAGAAAAAGGGCTTCGGGGGACATGTATGGGATTATTTAACGACTGTCGATCATAAGAAAATCGCCATTCTTTATTTAGCAGCTGGTACATTGTTCTTCGCTATCGCTGGTTTTGAAGCGCTATTAATGCGTATTCAATTAATGATTCCTAACAACGAATTCATTTCAGCAGGCCTATTTAACGAACTATTAACAATGCACGGTACAACGATGCTATTCTTAGCAGCTACACCGTTACTATTTGCATTTATGAATGCAATCGTTCCGCTTCAAATTGGGGCACGTGACGTTGCATTCCCATTCTTAAACGCACTTGGATTCTGGTTATTCTTCTTTGGTGCGGTATTCCTTCACCTATCATTCTTTATGGGTGGAGCACCTGATGCAGGTTGGACTTCGTATGCATCATTATCTTTATATTCACCAGGTCATGGTATTGACTTCTATGTACTTGGTTTACAAATTTCTGGTGCTGGTACATTAATTTCTGGTATCAACTTCATCGTAACAATTATTACGATGCGTGCACCTGGTATGACGTTCATGCGTATGCCATTATTCACTTGGACAACTTTAGTTTCAAGTACATTAATTTTATTCGCATTCCCTCCATTAACAGTTGGTTTATTCTTAATGTTAGTGGACCGTATGTTCGGAGCGAACTTCTTCGATCATACAATGGGTGGTAACACAATTATCTGGGAGCACTTATTCTGGATTTTCGGTCACCCTGAAGTATACATCTTAGTATTACCAGCGTTCGGTTTATTCTCTGAAATTATTCCGGTATTCGCTCGTAAACGTCTATTCGGATACTCTTCAATGGTATTCGCAACAATCTTAATCGGTTTCTTAGGTTTCATGGTATGGGCTCACCATATGTTCACAACTGGTTTAGGTGCTACTGCCAACGCTATCTTCGCGGTAGCTACAATGGCAATCGCCGTACCAACAGGTATGAAAGTATTCAACTGGATCTTAACTATTTGGGGCGGATCAATTAAAGTTACAGTACCAATGCTTTATGCATTAGGTTTCATCCCGTCATTCGTTGCGGGTGGTGTTACAGGGGTTATGCAGGCAACTGCGCCACTTGACTACCAATTACATGATTCTTACTTTATCGTAGCTCACTTCCACTACGTAATCGTAGGTGGTATCGTAACTGCTTTATTCGGTTCAGCGCACTTCTACTGGCCGATTATGTTCAACCGTACATTAAGTGAAAAACTGGGCGTACTTACTTTCTGGGTATTCTTCATAGGTTTCCATTTAACATTCTTTGTACAGCACTTCTTAGGTTTAATGGGGATGCCACGTCGTGTATTCACTTATATGGCGGATCAAGGTTGGGATACATTCAACTATATTTCAACAATCGGTGCATTAATGATGGGTGTAGGGGTAATCCTACTAGTAATCAACGTATTACTTTCTATCAAATCAGCACCTGTTAACCGTCGCGACTACTGGGGCGATGGACGTTCTCTTGAATGGGCGCTGGAAACTCCACTTCCATTCTACAACTTTAAACAAACACCACTTGTACGTGGATACGATCCTTACTGGATTGAAAAGCAAGAAGGTAACAAAGAAGGTATGGTTTATGCTGAGCCACTAGGTGATATCCATATGCCAAACAACTCAATTTTACCTTTAGTAATGACAATCGGTACATTTATCGCTGCATTCGGTGCGCTTTATAGCCCATGGGGTGACCAAGCGATTGCTGGTACTGCAGAGAGCTTACCACCTGCTGGTTCATTAGCATTATTAATCGGTGGTTTAGGTTTAACTGTTGCATGTATGATTATTCGTTCATTCAAAGACGATTTAGGTTTCCATGTTCATAAAGAAGAAGTAATTCAAATCGAGAAAGAACTTGCTGAATACCGTGCTAAAGGGGGTAAACGATAATGGATATTAATCAAAAATTTACTCCACAAAGCTGGCCACAACATGCTGAAACGGCTACGCTGGAAGGGAAAAATAAATTCGTAGGGATTTGGATTTTCCTAGCGTCGGATACAGTATTATTTGCCAGTGTATTCGCAACATACCTTGCACTTAAGGATCAAGGTCCAGCAGGTATGGAGTTCGCTGCAAAAGATTTATTTGAATTACCATTAGCATTTATGATGACGATGTTACTATTAACATCTTCATTAACTTCTGTATACGCAATGTATCATATGAAAAACCATAACGCTAAAGGCGTAATTACTTGGATGGCTATGACTGTACTTCTAGGTCTTGGTTTCTTAGGTTTAGAAATTTATGAGTTTGTTCATTATGTACACATTGGCTTTGGTTATACACAGTCAGCGTTCTCATCAGCGTTCTTTACGCTCGTTGGTACGCACGGTTTACACGTAATCATCGGTTTAGTTTGGATTACAGGATTATTAATCCGTAATGCGAAGCGTGGATTAAACTTATATAACGCGCCGAAGTTCTTTGCAGCATCACTATACTGGCACTTCATCGACGTTGTATGGGTATTCATCTTCACAGTAGTTTACTTGATGGGAGTGTTAGGATAATATGGCACACGGTACTCATTTCGAAACTCGTTCACAAGCCCAATACGAATACGACCGCGCTCAAAATGCTAAAAAGATGCGCAAACAAGTAACACAATTTGCAATTATGATTTTGTTAACATTTGTTGCATTCGCAGCAGTAATTGCAGACTTTGCTCCAAACTTTATTAAACCAGTTATTTTATTATTAGCTGGCGTTCAAGTTGTTCAACAATTATATGCTTTCATGCACTTGGATGAAAAAGATGCTCCACATAATGGTGTTATTCAATTCTTTATTTGGGGCGGCGGTTTTATCGCCTTCACGTTCTTCGTAGCGTTCTTAACAATCATTTGGTGGTAATCCGTTAATAAAACGTCTCTAGCAGTAGATGCTAGGGGCGTTTTTTTCATATTGAAATATTAGTAGAGTGCAAATTTCACCCCAAAAGCCTAGTTGACTTATAGGATATATTCGTTATACTGATAGTAACAATACTTTTGAATTTATTACATATCAAAAGATTATAAAATGCTGACTAGACGACTAGAGGCGCTTTCATACAATGATGTTTTGTTGTATGAAGGCGCCTTTTTATATGTTCAAGGGGGAAAATGATGTTAACTTATGAAAATTGGGGACAACACAATATTAAGTTTGAGCAAGACGACGTTTATAAAGGTGCTTTAAATGCATTAACTTGGGCGTATGAGCATTACGGAGAGGAAATAGTATATGCTTGTAGTTTTGGTATCGAGGGAATCGTATTAATCGATTTAATTTCAAAAGTAAAACCAAATGCAAAAATTGTTTTTTTAGATACAGATGTTCATTTTAAAGAAACATATGAAACGATTGCACGTGTGAAAGAAAAGTACCCGCAGCTTCAAATAGAAATGAAAAAGCCGGCTATTACGCTAGATGAACAGGCTGAAAAATATGGTCCTGCACTTTGGGCGCGTGAGCCAAATAAATGTTGCAATATTCGAAAAATAGTACCGTTAAATGAAACATTATTAGGTGCAAAAGCCTGGATTTCTGGGTTGCGTCGTGAGCAATCAGAAACGCGTGCCCACGTTGAATTTATAAATTTAGATAAGCGCTTTAAATCAATTAAAATTTGTCCGCTTATTTATTGGACGTGGAAAGATGTGTGGCGTTATGTGTCAAAACATGAACTGCCATATAATCCATTACATGATAAAGGCTATCCGAGCATTGGTTGTGAGACATGTACGAAGCCAGCATTTACAATGGAGGATCTTCGTTCAGGACGTTGGTCGGGTAGTGGAAAAACAGAATGTGGTTTACATGAATAAAAGAAGCTTACGTAATTAAATTTGAATATGTGGAGGTTTTGTAATGAGTTTACAAGCACATGGTGGGAAATTAGTAAATACGTATCGCCCGGATACAGATGTACAGGCGATTGCAAAAGAAATCGAATTGGATGCAATTGCGTTAAGTGATTTAGAGTTAATGGGTATAGGCGCATATAGCCCTTTACGTGGCTTTTTAAATAAAGCTGACTATGAATCTGTAGTGAAAAACATGCGTTTAGCAAACGGTCTTGTATGGAGTATTCCTATTACGTTGCCGGTTAATCCGTTAGTAGCAGCAACATTACAACAAGGAGAACAAGTGAAGCTTGTGCATAATGGAGAAGTGTATGGAACGTTAACAGTTGGTGATATATACGAGCCAAATAAACAACAGGAAGCTAAAAATGTATATGGTACAGAAGATTTAGCGCATCCAGGTGTAGCGAAATTATTTGAACGCCCAGCTATTTATGTTGGTGGTGAAGTAACACTCATTAAAAAATCACGCAAGCCATTCCCGGCGTATACATTTGAGCCGGCAGAAACACGCGAAATTTTTGCGAAAAAAGGGTGGAAAACGATTGTTGGATTCCAAACGCGAAACCCTGTTCATCGTGCCCATGAATATATTCAAAAGGTGGCATTAGAAATTGTCGATGGATTATTTTTAAATCCACTTGTTGGAGAAACAAAATCGGATGACATTTCAGCAGCGATTCGCATGGAAAGTTATGAAGTGTTATTGGAAAACTATTATCCACAGGAGCGCATACAGCTAGGTGTATTTTTAGCTGCGATGCGTTATGCAGGTCCGCGTGAAGCAATTTTCCATGCGTTAGTACGTAAAAATTACGGATGTACACATTTTATCGTTGGGCGTGACCATGCAGGTGTTGGTGACTATTACGGCACATATGACGCTCAAAAGTTATTTGATTTATTTGAGCCAGAGGAAATCGGTATTATACCACTGAAATTTGAACATAGTTTTTACTGCAATGAATGTGAAGGAATGGCAACAACGAAAACATGTGCACATGGACCCGAAGCACGCGTTATTTTATCCGGCACAAAAGTACGTGAAATGTTGCGTGCAGGTGAAATTCCGCCAAGTACATTTAGTCGGAAAGAAGTAATTGAAGTGTTAATTCGCGGTTTACGTGAAGAAGCAAAAGAGGAAGCTACTGTTTAGGAGGATTAGAATGAGTACAAATATTGTATGGCATGAGGCATCTATTGATAAAAAAGAGCGTCGTGAAAAAAATGGCCATTCAAGCTTTATTTTATGGTTCACGGGATTATCAGCATCAGGAAAGTCTAGTATTGCTAATGCATTTGCACGCAAGCTGTTCGAACATAATAAGCAAGCATTCGTATTAGACGGTGACAATATTCGTCACGGTTTAAATAATGACTTAGGATTTGATGAAGTGAGTCGGAAAGAAAATATTCGTCGTATCGGAGAAGTATCAAAGCTGTTTGTAGAAAGCGGACAAATTGTTTTAACAGCATTTATTTCGCCATATCGTGAAGATCGGGCTGTTGTCCGTGCATTAGCCGAAGATGGAGAATTTATCGAAGTATATGTGAAGGCTTCCGTTGAAGCGTGTGAAAAACGTGATCCAAAAGGGCTGTATAAAAAGGCGCGAAATAATGAGATTCAACATTTTACAGGTATTAGTGCGCCGTATGAAGAACCTTTAAATCCAGAAGTAGTACTCGACTCAGAAAATAATTCAATTGAACAATGTGTAGAACAGCTTCACAACATTTTATGTAAAAAAGGTTTAATATAAATTTTTAGGCTCTTCGCCAAAATACGTTCTTGACCGCGTATTCCGTTCCAGGCGGACGCTTTCCGCAGGCCCGGCTCGAGCCTCCTCGTCGCA
>JBJEFO010000034.1:0-7045 GCA_051874135.1 Lysinibacillus sp. | reverse complement strand
CTGCACTCTTTTTGCAGGCTCAAGCGGCATGGGCGGTAGCGCGAACAACTGATGTAATTAAACATAAGAATCTTTATTCCTATGTCGTCACGAGGATAAAAAATAATTTGTGTTATGACAGTGAACAGTTGTAGCGGTATTTTTGGATGTTTGTGCTATAATAAGAACCATTATGAGGAACGTGTTATACGTTCCTTATTTCAGTGGTGAAATAATACTTTTGTGGAAATCCACATAAGGATAGACAGCATCTCGCCTAATTTAAAGGTGGGATGTGTCTTTCTAATGTTTCGGAGGAAAATATTTTTGGAAAATAAACGTCAAATTAAAAAGAGAAGTAATGTCGTATCGTTTATTCCGAACGGTGACTATTATTATCAAAAAGCACTGACAGCCCTAGAACGCGATCAACTTGATAAAGCGTATAAATATATTAAACGTGCTGCCGAATTAAGTCCGGACGATGGTCTTATTTTAATGCAGTATGGCATTCTTGAAATGGAGTATCAAAACTTTGACCATGCACACGAGCTAATTCATACAGCATACCATTTAGATCCAAACGAGCCGGAAATCGTCTTTATGCTCGCAGAAGTATCTGGGTGTATCGGTATGATTCATGATGCGAAAAAATATGCATTAATGTATTTAGACATGGAACCAGAAGGAATGTACGCAGTTGAAGCGAGAGAAATATTGGATTTTGTCGAGCTAGAGAAAGATGTACTGGAAACGTTAGACGAGACGGACTCTGAAAAAATGGTCGGTCAGGAAAAAGCGCGTCGTCTCATGGAAAAAGGCGACTTTGTGAAAGCGATTGAAGTGTTAGAAGAGCTAATTGATCGTTTCCCGGATACTTGGCCAGCGTATAATAATTTATCGCTTGCGTACTTTTATATCGGGGAAGTAGAAGAGGCACACGCCCTTTTAAAGCACGTATTACGAGAAAATCATGGGAACTTGCATGCTTTATGTAATTTAGCGGTATTTGCCTATTATGAAAAAAATGAAGAGGAACTTGCCTCGCTCTTAAATATTTTAACGAAGATTCAGCCATATGAATGGGATAATCGTTATAAGCTCGGTGCAACACTAGCGTTAATCGGGCAATATGAGCATGCATACAAATGGCTACGTTCAATGAGTAAGCGCGGATATGAAGGCGACCCGGGCTTTTATTTTTGGCTAGCACAATCAGCTTATTTTTCAGGTCACGAAGATATCGCAAAGCAGGCATGGGCAAATTTATTGAAGATTGATCCAACGAAAGAAGGATTTGAGCCTTGGTTAAACGATACAGGAAAAACGAATTCCCTTGAAAATAGCCGTGAAATTATTATAGATAAAATTAATAGTCGTTTCACATCGGAGCGTTTATTTGGCTTTTTCTTATTAAAACGTTCTGCACATAAACAAGAAATCATTGCGCATCCAAAGTGGATCGATGTTGCAAACTATAATGAAATAGAAAAACTATGTTTAGCGTATGCGCTTGGACATGAATTCAGTTCGAAGAGAAAAGGAGAGCTTCCTTTTTTACGAGCGATGGAAGTAGCAGAGCTCATAGCCCAAAAATATGGTGATGCAATTTGTTTAGAAGCGGCCCATGTGTTGCAACTATGGTTTGCTTTATTTGAATCAGCGGTCAAAGAAAACTATTCATTTAGAAATGTAAAGGCATTAGCTGCTTCAGTCGATTATATGTTCCATTCCGCAATGGACGAAAAAACGACGAAAAAACAATTTGCAGAAAAGTACGGGATTGGCGTATCGACCTTAACAAAGTACTGTAATGAGCTTATAAATTTTGTGCCGACAGAGCTTTAAGCATATTTAATGAATTATGTAAAAATATCGTATACGATATAGTTAGTTGATGTGTTAGAGGAGGATTTTGAAATGGCAGAAGAAAAAATTTATGACGTAGTAATTATCGGAGCAGGTCCTGCAGGGATGACAGCAGCAGTGTATACATCTCGTGCAAGCCTTTCAACATTAATGTTAGAGCGTGGGATTCCAGGTGGTCAAATGGCAAATACAGAAGAAGTAGAAAACTACCCTGGATTTGAAACAATTTTAGGACCAGAACTTTCAACAAAAATGTTTGAACATGCAAAAAAATTCGGTGCTGAATATGCTTACGGTGATGTATCAGAAATTATCGATGGCGAAGAGTACAAAACAATTATCGCAGGTAAAAAACAATATAAAACACGCGCTATTATTATTTCAACGGGCGCAGAATATAAAAAAATGGGTGTACCAGGTGAAAAAGAGCTTGGTGGACGCGGTGTAAGTTATTGTGCAGTATGTGACGGTGCGTTCTTCAAAGGAAAAGAGTTAGTTGTCGTAGGTGGCGGCGATTCGGCAGTAGAAGAAGGTGTGTACTTAACACGTTTTGCAAATAAAGTAACGATTGTACACCGTCGTGACCAGCTTCGTGCCCAAAAAATTCTACAAGATCGTGCTTTTGCAAATGAAAAAGTAGACTTCATTTGGAATTCGACAGTAAAAGAAATTCATGAGGAAGACGGTAAAGTAGGAAGTGTAACGCTTGTTTCTACAAAAGACGGCTCAGAATCTGAATTTAAAACGAATGGTGTATTCATCTATATCGGTATGGATCCATTAACAGCGCCGTTTGCAAGCTTAAATATTTTAAATGAACACGGCTATATCGTGACAAACGAAAAAATGGAAACAGCTGTACCAGGTATTTTTGCAGCGGGTGACGTACGTGATAAAATGCTTCGTCAAATCGTAACAGCTACAGGGGATGGCAGTATTGCAGCTCAAGCAGCTCAACATTATGTAGAAGAGTTGAAAGAAAAATTTAATTTGTAAAAAGAATTAATAGTACTTTAATGGTACTGTAACTTGTATGCAATAATTAGGCTGTATAATAAATATAAGAAACTGATTATGACAGTTACTCTTTAAAAAGCGTTTTATTCCCTTTTTTATACTTTCTTTAGGTTGTTTGACAGGCGTGAGCTTGAAAAACAACCTCTTTTTTGGTGGTAAGGAATCACTTTTTTTAAAGAAATTTACAAAGATACGACATCATCTCGGCCGATTTTGGTCGAGGTGTATCTTTTTACTCTCAATTTTTGTAACGATTGCGAAAGGCAAGTTATAATAAAGAAAACAGTAATTAAAATAGAGGTGTGATCATGCAAAGAATCGCAAACTTATTAGCTGTACAAAATGATCAAGTTTTATTGTTACAAAAACCTAGACGTGGTTGGTATGTAGCACCAGGTGGTAAGATGGAAAGTGGCGAATCTATATATGAGGCAGCTATTCGTGAATTTCAAGAGGAAACGAACGCAATACCTCAAAATGTCCATTTAAAAGGTGTTTATACAATGATTATAAAAAATGGTGAGCAAGTAGTGGATGAATGGATGCTTTATACATTTATAGCAAGAGGTGTAGAAGGAACACCTTATGAAGAAACACGTGAAGGAAAGTTAGCATGGCATCCGGTTGAAAGTTTACAAACACTTCCGATGGCAAAAGGTGATCGAACAAACTTGTTATTTGCGGCTAATCAAAAAGGAATACAATACGGGACGTTTGAATATACGGAGAATTTTGAGTTAATTAGTGAGAATATCCAATCGTCAGTGGAATAATAGAGAAGGAGTGAGAAACACATGGCTGATAATCAAAACTACACATACGAATTAGTTATTATTACGGGGATGTCTGGTGCAGGGAAAACGGTTGCAGTCCAAAGCTTTGAAGATTTAGATTATTACTGTGTAGACAATTTGCCTCCTGAGCTTTTAACGACTTTTTTAACGTTAATGAGGAATTCAGATAAGAAAATGCCTCGTATCGCGTTAGTGATGGATTTACGAGGTCGGGAGTTTTTTGATTCGATGATTGATGCGCTCGATATTCTTGAAAAAGAAGAAGATGTTAAAACGCACATCCTTTATTTAGATGCAGAGGATGAAACACTTGTGCGCCGTTATAAAGAATCTCGTCGTTCGCATCCACTAGCACCTTTAGGTTTACCGCTTGAAGGTATTAAGCAAGAACGGGAAATATTATCGGAAGTGAAAGGACGAGCAAAAACAGTTATCAATACGTCAAAAATGAAGCCACTTGAACTTCGTGAACGTATTGCCTTATTGTTTGCTAATGCAAGTAAGCCTACATTTTCAATAAATGTTATGTCTTTTGGTTTTAAGCATGGGATGCCAATTGATGCCGATCTTGTGTTCGATGTCCGTTTTTTAAAAAATCCATATTATGTAGAAGAGCTTCGCCATAAAACAGGCTTACAAACGGAAGTATCTTCATATGTGTTAGCGACAGATGAAACACAGGAACTCATTGTGAAGTTAACGGATTTATTCCAATTTATGATTCCTCATTATAAAGTAGAAGGAAAATCACAGCTTGTCATTGCATTCGGATGTACAGGTGGTCAACATCGTTCTGTGACGCTAGCAGAATACTTTGGGAAATTGCTAGGTCATACAGAGCAAACCATTGTAACACATCGTGATATTAAATATAGTTATAAAAAAGGTTAATGAACGAAACCATCATAGAGAGGGCGATGTAATGCGAAAAAAGAATAAACGCATTGTCGTAATCGGTGGGGGTACAGGATTATCAACATTATTGCGCGGTTTAAAAACTCATTCATTTGATATTACCGCAATTGTGACAGTAGCCGATGATGGTGGATCATCTGGTCGACTGCGTGATGACTATGATATTCCTCCTCCGGGAGATGTACGAAATGTAATTGCAGCTTTATCCGATATAGAACCATTAGTTGAGAAAATGTTTCAATATAGATTTAATAACTCAAATGATTTAGGCGGCCATTCGTTAGGTAATTTAATGTTAACGGCGTTAACTGATATAACAGGTGATTTTAGTTATGCAGTTGCTGAAATAAGTAAAGTTTTAAATGTACACGGTAAAGTTATTCCAGCAGCAAATAAAAAAGTAACATTACATGCAGAATTAGAAGACGGCACGTTTATTGAGGGGGAATCTCGTATTCCAGCAGCGACAGCGCCGATTAAACGTGTGTTTTTAACACCACAAAATATTCAGCCTTTACCAACAGCTATTAATGCTATTAAAATGGCTGATGTCGTTTTAATTGGTCCAGGCAGTCTTTATACGAGTATCATTCCAAACTTGCTAGTGAAAGAGATTGGTGATGCTGTTGTTAAAGCAAAGGCTAAGAAAATTTACATTTGCAATTTAATGACACAGCGCGGTGAAACGGTTAATTATAAAGCGTCCCAACATGTTCAAGCGATTCATGATCATGTTGGGACGCCATTTATCGAAGCGATTTTAATAAATAAAGATGAATTACCACAAACGGTAATGAAAAGCTATAAACAGGAAAATGCAGAGCCCGTACAATTTGATATTGAACGTTTACAAGAGTTAAACCTTGAGATTTATAAGGAAGAAATTGCGATGATTGAAAACGGAGCAGTCCGTCATCATGCGGTTAATGTTGCTGATTGGCTTTGTAATTACACTAAACAATTAAAGAAAGAATAATCAAGATTATCGCAATCGTATGGTATGATAGAGCATACATATGGTATGGGAAAGGGGGATAATTATATGTCATTTGCTTCTGAAACAAAAAAGGAATTAACGCAAGTCGATGCAGATGATCAAAGCTTGAAGGCAGAACTATCCGCCCTTATTCGGATGAATGGCTCACTAAGCTTTGCAAATCGCCAACTAAGCTTGGATGTACAAACAGAAAATGCAGCGATTGCGAGACGACTATATATAATTGTTAAAAAGCTTTATTCGTATAATGTAGAGCTATTAGTACGGAAAAAAATGCGCTTAAAGAAAAACAATGTATACATTTGCCGAGTGCGTGAAGAAGCAAAACAGTTGTTAACGGATTTATGTATAATTTCAGATGATTTCCAATTCAATCATACGATTGCAGAGGAACTTATTGCTAAAAGAAATCAAAAGCGTGCGTATTTACGTGGTGCCTTTTTAGCTGGTGGATCGGTCAATAATCCAGAAACGTCTGCTTATCATTTGGAAGTATATTCACTGTATAAAGAGCATGGTGAGGCGCTTGCTGACTTAATGAATGAATTCGGGCTAAATGCGAAAACAATAGAACGTAAAAAAGGATTTGTGACGTATTTAAAAGAGGCCGAAAAAATTTCTGATTTTCTCAATTTAGTCGGGGCTCATCAAGCGATGCTAAAGTTTGAAGATGTGCGAATTGTACGAGATATGCGGAATAGTGTAAATCGCATCGTAAACTGCGAGACAGCAAACTTAAATAAAACGATCGGTGCGGCAATGCGCCAAGTTGAAAATATCCGATTTATTGAAAATACAATTGGACTAGATCAACTCCCTGAAAAGCTACGTGAAATTGCTCGTTTGCGGGTAGAATATCAAGACGTTACATTAAAAGAGTTAGGGGAGATGGTCTCTACAGGTATCGTTAGTAAATCAGGTGTAAACCATCGTCTACGTAAAATTGATGAAATCGCAGATGCATTGCGACGAGGAGAACAAGTAAAAAGTTAAAGTTGGCCCTTATTAGAGAGGTTGAGTAAATGTCCAATACAGTGAAAAGTTGCTTACTTTTGGTTAAAAAGTGACTTTTTAATGTAAAATGGTAACGATTTCATGAAGAAGCGTTGTTCTTTTTCTATGTTTTCGCTAAGATTAAAATAAATAGATGCACGGTTGTGAAAGGGAGTATTGCGAATGGTTGAAAACCGAGTGGAAGTAAAATTAAAATCAGGCTTACAAGCACGCCAAGCGGCACTATTCGTGCAAGAGGCGAATCGCTACAGATCAGACGTATATTTACAGAAAGATGAAAAGAAAGTAAATGCAAAGTCCATTATGGGGATTATGAGCCTTGCTATTGCAAAAGGCGCAGTCGTTTTATTAATGGCAGAAGGTGATGATGCAGAAACAGCGGTTGCTTCTTTATCATCATTAATTCAACAAGAAGATTAATGAAAACGCACACAATTCTTACGAGTTGTGTGTTTTTTTT
>JBJEFO010000033.1:0-7047 GCA_051874135.1 Lysinibacillus sp. | reverse complement strand
TTAATTAGCGAATTTTTATCGCCTTTAACAAATAAGCGTGAAGATGAATACGGCGGTAGCACTGAAAACCGTTACCGTTTACTTCGTGAAATTATCGATGGAATTCGTGCCATTTGGGACGGTCCGTTACTCGTTCGCATTTCTGCAAAAGACTATGCTGAAGACGGTAACGAACCTGAGGACTTTATCCAATATGCTGCTTGGATGAAATCACAAGATGTGGATTTAATCGACGTTTCATCAGGTGGAGTTGTTCCAGCTAATATTGATGCTAAACCACTATATCAAGTCCCGTTTTCTGAAACGATTCGCCAAGCTGGTATTCCAACAGGAGCGGTTGGTCTTATTACAACGGGCTTTGAAGCTGAGGAAATATTACAAAAAGAGCAAGCAGATTTAATCTTTATCGGTCGTGAGTTACTTCGCGATCCCTATTTCCCATACCGCGCCGCAAAACAATTAGGCGTGGAAATTGATACACCAATTCCAACTTATAAACGTGGTTGGTAATAAATAAGGAGATGTCTCATTTATGTGAGGCATCTTTTTTAGTAGATAAGTATACATTTTAATTAATTCGTTACCACTCTTTCTATACAGCGCCTCATAAATCATTTAAAATACTAATTATTACTATTTAACGGGGGGGTATTAAGATGAGGAAATGGTTACTACTATTATTTGTACTTTTACTTGCAGCTTGTAACACCGATACAGCAAAAGAGGATACACCTTCAGATAACGTTTCATTGTCTGTCAGCGAAGCAAATAATATTGCAACGGAAGTCATTAATGATATTTGGGCTACTCTTGCAATGGATGAATTAAGTGAAGTAAACGAAGTAACTTTAAAAGAAAACGAAGCATCTTTTTTACCGTTTATGACGGAAGATGTATTTCTTCGCGTATTGGAAGATATAGATGAAGGCTCTTGTGTAGTGAATTGTATACCTGCATTCCCTGAGCAGATTGATTATGTGCTCGATGTTCAGCTAATCGAAAGTTCTGCTAATTCTTTTACAATTGAACATGTTTTATCTGCTATTTTTGAAGATGAATCAGCTAAAAAACAAACAACAACGTTTATTAAACAGGACGACCGCTATATTGTAAGTGATTTTAAAATCGAGCCTACAACCGTTTCTGTGACGAAAGAGCAAGCTGAGGAATTATTAACAGCTTTAGGCTTTGAAGTAACATTCATCGAAGAAGGTCCGTTTGAAGCATCAAATATCTCTTTAGCATACGCTTATGTTTTTGAAGATAAAGAAGATTCACGCATCCAAATGGTTGTCGGTAAGGACAATGGTTACTACACGTGGGTTACAAAGGATGATGAGGCAGCAGATGGCGATGCGCCAATCTATAATGAAAATTATTTTGCTCCCTATGAAGAAATCGATCAAAAATATGCATATTTATTTACGTATAATTTGATGGATATTGATGAAAGTCAATTAACACCTGAGTTACAGCAAATTTATAATACCTATATTACAGATGTCATTGGCCAAACGATTGATATAGATTTCGATGAATCGTTATCAAGTGAGGAACGTCAAATAAAAATTGCCCAAGTGCTTGATGCTGCTGTGGACGGACTAATAGCTGAAATCGAAAAGCATGTTGATGCTACGACGTTTGCGGAGCTAGAAGTAAATCACGAAATATGGCTTGCGGACCGATATCAGTACACTAAGGAATGGGCACATGCATTCGGTACGTATGATGAAGAGCAGTTTTATCGCGCTTATAAAAACGTTACAGAAGATTATTTAGCAAAGCTGTTTTATGAATATTTTTATTAAAATAAGCGCTACGGACTAAAGTTGTCCGTAGCGCTTTTTAAGGTTAAAGCACACCTGCGCGAATTTTCTTTACGATTGAATATGTAGTAAATAATGACATCGGCAAAAGTACTGCTAACACAACAATCCAAAATGTAAGGGCACCTGCTGCTTGTAACCCACTAAAGTTCGTAAGGATGTAAATAACAACACCAATTAGTAGCAAATAACTTAAAACGTTTGGGAAAACAACAAACAAGCGTAATAAGCCTGGATTCATTTTCGGTGCTTGTATTTCAGGCGTTGGTGCCATTTGTCTTGATTTTGAATTTAATGTAATCGACGGTTTTTTCTTTTTTACATTCCCCATCATCCCACTCCCCTTCTACTATATTATAACTCGTATATTCATTATTTTTCTACAATAAGTAAAAAATACAACTAGAGATTATTCGATAAAAGAAATATAGACAAAGCCAAGTATAGCTTTGCCTATATTATCAACTATTATTTCAATTTAAATTTGCTAGTACGTATATCTAAATCATTAGAAATTGCGTAAACAGAATCGACTGCTTCCGCCATATCGCGCATATCTTCAGATTGCTTTCGTGCATCCGCAGCCATCGCCTCTACACGTTCTGTATTATGTTTAGCTAATGCTGCCACGTCTTCAATTGAAGCTGTAATTTCCTCTGTACTTGCAGCCATTTCCTCTGAAGAACTTGATACAAGATCCACTTGATCGGAAATGACTTGAACACCGCTCGAAATATTATGGAATGCCGCTTGCGCTTCGTTAGCAATGACACGCCCCTCCTCAAGAACAGTTGATGTCGATGCAATCGCTTGTACGATTTCTACTGTTTCACGTTGTACATCTGTCACTACATGCGAAATGCGCTCTGCAGCAACCTTTGATTCTTCCGCTAATTTACGCACTTCCTCTGCTACTACTGCAAACCCTTTCCCCGCCTCACCAGCACGTGCCGCTTCAATGGATGCATTTAATGCAAGCAAGTTCGTTTGATCTGAAATACCAGTTATAACATTTGTAAATTCACCAATTTGATCTGAAAGTTTTTCGAGCGATTTCGTACGAGCTACAGATTGGTCTGTTTGATCATGTAATCGATCTAATTCACTCAATAAGTTATCGACTACTTTCACACCTTTTTCTGCACTTTGCTCTGTGTCATTCGCAATATTCGCTATTTCCATAATCGACTCAGTAATATCTTGAATACTGCGTGCTAAATCTTCCATTGCATGCGCACTTTCTTCAATATTCGTAAGTTGTGTGCGTGAATCTTGTTCGATTACTTCAGATGATTTGACAATATTATGAGATGACGTCATTGTTGCATTTGAGCTACGTTGAATGTCATCTGCAGCTCCGTGCATTACACAAGATTGCTCACGTAAATCATGCATAATGGATTGGAAGTTATCCATCATGTCATTACTTGCTAGCACTAGCTGGCCAATTTCATCATCCGAATCATTTTCAATACGTTTCGTTAAATCACCTTTTCCGTCTGAAATGTCACGTAATGAATCACGAACACTTAAAATACGCTTCACTTGACGTGAAATTGTAAAGTCGGTAATTCCCATTAAAATGACAACTGCTAATATTGCTGCAATAATTGTTGCAATTAAAATAGACGATAAAACACTGTTAGAAACAGTAATCGCTAAATATGTACCATTTGATAATGGCGTTACATAATTCATTGCACGCGTACCTTCAAACCGCGTTTTTTCATTAACGGTTTCTGTTGTATTAAACATAGCGGATGTGAAGTCATTTTCATCTAGCGCCACGTCATTCGTCGCTGCTAAAACTTCACCGTTTTCATCTACAACAGCTGCGTATAATACCGTTTCACTTAAATGTTTGTTTAATTCACCCATGTAAAACTCTTTACCGATTTGTGCTTCTAAATCTAATAGTGCTTGACCGTTACGACCTACTTGCACAATTTTAGGTGACGCCGGATTCCAGCTCCCTACCCCAACAAATTTATAAAATAAACCATCTACATCACGAATTTGCGCTGATTGAGCAATGGCTGTTTCCTCGCCAGTAATTAACTTCATATATTCATAAGCTTGCCCATTTGGTTCAGCAGCAAAACTAAAATCCACCGTTTCTGCGATGGAAGTTACTGTTGTATTTCCTTGTGCATCAGTACTCCAAATTTCATCGATACCACCACGTTCCGCTAACGCATTTAAATCTTGATATGTACCACCGTTTTCTAAAATCCAAGAGATTAATACTGATTCCGCAATCATTTCTTCTTCCATAATATCTTCAGAAACTTCACGTGATAAAATTGCACCTTCAAGTCCTAATTTTATGGACTCCACAAGTGCTGCCCCCTGTTTTTCAATGCTTTCATCCGTTTTATAATAAATAAATGCTGAAAATGCTGCGATAATGAAAATAACAGAAGCCAAAATAGGTAACATCATTTTCCATTTCATTGATTTAAACATTGCTGCTCCTCCTAACACTAAGTTAATAGCCAAATATTACAAGTATTTTACTTTACAATAGACTTTTAAATAAGGCTTGAATTTTAAAATTATTGTAAATAGAGTATTTAATACTATTTTTTGTCACAAAAGTTTTGATTGTAATTTAAGAAGATAACAAATTTTCACATCAAAGAAACATCCTTTTTCATAAGTTTACAACAGTAACATTTCATATTTTTACATACACATCAGATTGACTATTAATTCAGAATTTAAAATTAGGTAATTTCATCTTTTATTGCAGTTATTTTGGAAAGTGTATTATAGAACGAAATAACCAATTGTGTAATTTTATTCTATATTTGGTGATTCAGTGATAAGATTATAGTGGTGAGAAAGTAAAAATTTTAAAGACTGGAAAGGGGATTTGATAAATGTTCAAAAAGCAATTGTTTACAACTACTCTTGCAACTACTTTACTGCTGTCAGGTTTTAGTAGTGTATCATCTGCACAAGCACAAGAAGATTTTCAATCATCTACAAAACCAATTACAACAACTGTTGCACAAATTGATACTTTGTCTTATGAAGAGATGTATAAATCATTTAATTTAAGCGAGTTATTTTTTGAACCAAAAGATTACAGTGTTACAGCAGTATCTCCAACACAATTCATTTTAAAAGTAAGTATCGATGCTACCATTAAAAGCTACGAGGACGATACAAACCTTTATGTTGAGGGTAAAGATGAATTTTTAGCTAATATTAATGAAATCCGTTCTGTATTTGGCAATTACATTGAAATGCGTTTCACAAAGCAAAGTAAAGGTATTAAAAAAGAACTCAAAATCGGAAAAGTATGGACACAATTAAATGCGGAGGAAGAAGCTGTTTTACTTAACGTACTTGGTCGTGGCAATGAATTAGAGCGTTCAGGTGGTTACTTCCTCGATACATTAAATCACTGGGCAGAAGCATATATTCAATATTTATATGAGCTTAATATTGTAAATGGACAAACTCCACTTGCGTTTAGCCCAAACGGACAAATTACACGTGCACAATTAGCAGCGATGATTTTCCGTACAGCTGATTTTTCGCTAAATGAAGAGTTTGAAACATATGCACCATATCAAGACATTAAAAATCACCAGTTTGCAAAAGAAATTTCTGTTTTATATGACTACGGGCTACTAGAAATTTTTGATGATGGTAATTTCAGCCCAAATAAGCCCGCTACCCGTGAAGAAGTAGCAGCGATTACTTACACGTTATTATCACTATATGGCGTAGGATTTGACGGTGAATATAGTTTGTACTTTAAAGATGTCTCTTCGATGGATCCATTAGCGAAGGAGGGCATTGCATTTTTACAGCAGGAAGGTATAATTTCTGGCTATAAAGATGGCACATTTAAGCCAAAAGCAAATGTAACACGTGCACAATTTGCAAAGATTTTAACATTAGCAACATTTAAATTAGAAGAGTATTACTACGATACAGAGATAGAATAATATTTTGAAAAAGTAGCAAGTGAGGGCTTTCTCACCTGCTACTTTTTATAATCGTCTAAAAAGTCCTTACTAAAGCTCGTGTTCGCATGATGTGTTGTTTTTCTCGGAACATCGATACCGCGCTTGACGATGCCTTTGCCGAACTTCTTTTCTAAATGATGCATTAAATTGACAATCGGCTCTTCCTTTGCATATTGTTCAAAGCTAAATAAATCTAGTTGCTGCGTCATTTCTTTTACATCTACCACATTAGAAACTGTTACGCCGACTAGGCGGAGCGGCGATTCATCCCAATGCTTTTTAAACAGCTCCCATGCAACACGGAAAATATCCTCTTGTGCATAAATAGCGTTTTGAACAGATTTTGAACGAGTTATGTTATGCCAATTCGCATCACGTAAATATAAAATGACCGTTGTCCCTGCTAATCTTTTTGCTTTTAAGCGCTCTGCTACTTTGCTACACATCTTTTCAATAGTTTCTTTTAAAATATAATATTCTGTTTCGTCACGTGGTAATGTCACTGAATTGCCGACACTTTTCGTATCATAAATTGCATCTGGATCTACAGGTCGATCATCTTCTCCATTTGCTTTTTGCTTCATCCGTTCACCGTTTATGCCGAACGTCGCTTTCAACAGATGAGCATCTGCTTTTGCTAATTGTTCAATCGTAAAAATACCGAGCTTATTTAATTTTTCCGCTGTTTTCTTCCCTACACCGTGCATTGTAATGACTTCGCGTGGCCATAAAACTGCCTTCACATCACGTTTTCTAAGAACCGTTATCCCCATTGGCTTTTTCATATCGCTCGCTGTTTTTGCTAAAAATTTGTTCGGTGCAACGCCGATTGAACAAGGTAAAGAAAGCTCACGATAAATACGGCTTTGAATTTCTTGTACAATATCAAGTGCATGTCGGGTTTTCGAGAGCTCCGTAATATCTAAATAGCCTTCATCAATTGACACTGGTTCTAAGATAGGACTGTATTCTTTTAATATAGAGAAAAATGCGTGCGATGCTTCACGATATCGCTCAAAATTTGGCGGAAGTATAATAAGTTCTGGACAAAGTTTTTTTGCTTCGTGAATAACCATTGTTGTATATACACCGAAAGCACGCGCTTCATAGCTACATGTTATAATAATTCCTTTTCGTTCTTTCGGATCCCCTGCAATTGCTACTGGCTTTCCTTTTAATGTCGGGTCATGAACTTGCTCTACGGAGGCATAAAAACTATTCATATCGATATGAAGTAT
>JBJEFO010000032.1:0-7049 GCA_051874135.1 Lysinibacillus sp. | reverse complement strand
AAATGGATACGGAAAATGCGTGGGATGTCAACGCTTTAGCGAAACAAGCGTTAACGAAGCTAGGTATCGACATGTTTGACGCATACGTAACGACATTATCAGGCGGTCAGCAAAAACGTGTTGCATTAGCGAAAGTATTAATTGAACCAGCAGATCTTTATTTACTCGATGAGCCGACGAACCATTTAGACGTCGAATCAACAGAGTGGTTACAAGAGATGGTCGGTCGTTTAAAAGGGGCGGTTATTTTCATTACCCATGACCGCTACTTTTTAGATGAAATGGCGACTCATATTTATGAGTTAGCAGACCAAACATTATATCGTCATACAGGAAACTATGCAGATTTCCTAGAGGCGCGTGCAATTCGCGAGGAAATGAATGCTGCTACACAGGCGAAGCTTCGTAACCGTTATCGTTCGGAGTTAAAATGGATTCGTCGTGGTGCAAAAGCGCGTACGACAAAGCAAAAGGCGCGTATACAACGATTTGACGAGCTCGATAAATCAATCGACCGCTCAAATGATGATGCTAATTTAGATATGGCGCTCGCTACAACGCGTCTAGGTCGTAAAGTATTAGAGGCAGAAAGTATTTCGAAGTCATTCGGAGAGCGCGTTATTTTAAAAGATTTTAGCTTCTTATTACAACAAGGTGATCGTATAGGCATTATTGGTGCGAACGGCTATGGTAAATCGACACTGCTAAATTTATTAGCAGGGGAGCTTGAGCCGGATGTTGGGGAAGTGCTTGTAGGCTCTACAGTAAAACGACTTCACTTTAAACAAGCATTGCCGAAAATGAATGAGCAAGAGCGTATGATTGAATATATCCGCGAGGCATCTAATGATATTACCGATGCGGAAGGTGTACGTTACTCAGCAGCTCAAATGCTGGAGCGTTTCCTTTTCCCATTACATACGCATGGGACACCAATTAGCAAATTATCCGGCGGTGAACGCAAACGACTACATTTACTTCGCTTACTAATGGAGCAACCGAACGTATTACTACTAGACGAGCCAACGAACGATTTAGATATTGAAACGTTAGGTGTACTAGAAGACTTTATTGAGCATTTCCCAGGCGTTGTTGTAACGATTTCCCATGACCGCTTCTTCCTGGATCGCATTGCGAAAAAACTTTGGATTTTAGATGGTAAAGGAAATGTTGAGGAAAGCTTAGATGTTTACACTGATTATTTAGCGAAAAAAGCAGAGCAGCAAAAACTTGAAGTAAAAGAAGTAAAGCAGGAAAAACCGAAGCATGAAAAGCCAAAGCAAGAAAAGAAGAAATTGAGCTTTAAAGAGCAAAAAGAATGGGAAACAATCGCAGATGACATTGCGAAAGTAGAAGAACATATTATGCAAACAGAAGAAGCTATTTCGACTGCGGGGGCTGACTTTACAAAACTACAAGAGCTAACAGCAAAGCTTGATGAATTAAATGCACGCTATGAAGTGTTAATTGAGCGTTGGAGCTATCTTGAAGAAATTGTAAATGGATAAGGGGGACTGAAATGAAGATTTTAACGATTGAACCAACACCAAGTCCAAACTCTATGAAAATTGTTATTGACCGAGACTTACCGTTTGGCAAAAGCTATAATTACACGAAAGAAAATATGACAGATGCACCGGCTGAAATTCAAGCAATTTTCGGTGTGGAAGGTGTAAAAGGCGTCTATCATGTAGCGAATTTCTTAGCAGTAGAACGTAACGCAAAATTTGCTTGGGAAAATATTTTATCTGGCATTCGTCTGGCACTTGGTGAGGACGTTACAGCAGAAAATGGTCAAACAGCGAACGAGCATTTTGGTGAAGTGTATGTACATGTGCAAGTTTATAAAGGGATTCCGCTACAAGTAAAAGTGTTTGATAATGAATCAGAAGTGCGTTTAGCAACGGGCAATCAATTTACAGCGGCATTTAGTAATATTACAGCAAAGGCGGCAGAGGAAAACTACATTGTAGAACGTAAATGGGTAGACTACGGTGTTCGCTACGGTGAGAAGGATGAAGTTGCTGCAATCGTTGTACAAGAAATTCAAGCGACGTATCCAGAGGAGCGCCTTGATTTAATTGTCGATGCAGCCAATGCACTACGTAAAGTGGAAGCACCGGTGAAACGTAAAGTGTCAGTCGATGAATTTATAGCTTTGCAAGACTGGCAGCAACGATTCCAGTTACTTGACCAAATACCAGATCCGGAAGTAAAGGATCTGCCATTACTTGAAGCAGCTTTAGCTGATGACCAAATGGCAATTCGCCGTTTAGCTACGGTGTATCTAGGAATGATTGAAGACGTGGCGGTTGTACCAGCATTAACAAAAGCGTTAAACGATAAAAGTGCAGCCGTTCGTCGTACTGCAGGCGACTGCATGAGCGACCTCGGTTTAGCAGAATTCGAACCGGCAATGATGAAAGCGTTAAAGGATAAAAATAAATTAGTTCGTTGGCGTGCAGCGATGTACTTATATGAAACAGGTACAGAAGCTTGTCTAGTAGCGCTTCATGAAGCGGAAAATGATTCCGAGTTTGAAGTGAAGCTACAAGTAAAAATGGCAATTGCTCGCATTGAACAAGGTGAAGAAGCAAAAGGTTCTGTTTGGAAGCAAATGACAGATGCCCGTTAGTATTTTCAAGCACACGTGAAAAATTGCGTGTGCTTTTCTTGTGTAAAGTTTTTATAATATACTAAAAAATGACTACAAAGGAGATTTCATATATAATTTAATAAATAATTTACAAATGAGGGGGGTTACTATGTCAATTAGAAAAAAATTATTTGCTGCTTTTGGGGCAATTGTTCTCCTTGTCATTTTTGTTTCGATTGTGAACTTAATGCAAGTACAGCGAGTGAGCTCGAATTATGAAACGATTATTGATGAACAACAGTCGATGCTATTGCAAGCAAGTGAGATGAAAAACAATTTAAGTACACAAGGGATGCTCGTTCGGCAGTTTGCACTTTCAGGTGATTTAAGTGTTATAGATACGCTAGATGAGGAAAGAGAAAAGATGAAAGAACATATTACTTTCATTTCGGCAATAGAGCACGCCGAATTGTCTGAACCGATTGCAAAAATTATTGAGCAACAACAGCTTTTTAATGAAGCAATAGACAAGACGGTCGAACAAGCAAAGAGATTAAACTATGATGATGCTAAAATTACGATTATTAATGAGGTGCGTCCACCTAATCAAAACTTATCAAATAATATTGAAATATTAATAGCTTATTATGAGCAACAATTAACGACATTAAGTGATGAGGCAAAACGTGATGCACAGATGGCAGTTGTAATGACAATTGTTTTAATAGGTATCAGTTTAGTAACGGCAGTAGTAGCGGCACTAGCTATGAGTAAATTTATTAGTGCACCCATTCATAAGTTACAAAATGCCGTATTAACAATTGCATCTGGCGATTTAACGAAAGAAGATGTTAGTGTGAAAACATCTGATGAAACAAAAGACTTAGCCGAATCGTTTAATAAAATGAAACAATCACTGACATCAGTAATAAAAACAGTTAGTATAAATACATATAAGTTAGCTGATTCAAGTGATAATCTTACTCATAATACAGATGAAGCATTGCAATTAATGGAACAAACAGCAACGTTAACAGATCAATTAGCAATAAATGCTAAAGCATCTGCTGAAGGGGCGAACGCAAGTGCAATTGCAATGAATGAAACTGCTCAAGCTGTACAGCAAATGGTACAGTCTACGTCAAACATTCACCAAAATACACAGCAAATGAAAAATCTCGCTAATGAAGGAATTCATTCGATTCAAGTAATTGAAAAGCAAATGGATGATATTTCGTCATCAACAAATGTGACGGAGCAACTTATTCAGCGATTACTTGAACAATCAAATGAAATACAGCAAATGACACAGCTAATCACAAATATTACCGATCAAACGAATTTACTTGCACTAAATGCTGCTATTGAAGCAGCCAGGGCAGGGGAACACGGAAAAGGCTTTGCTGTCGTGGCAGATGAAGTACGTAAGCTTGCAGAACAATCAAAACAATCTGCTGAAAAAATTCAGCTATTAACAAGAGACATTCAACAAGAAACAAATCGAGTAGCTACTTCAGTTGGAAACAGTGTACAAACGGTAAAAGTAGGAGTTTCCACTGTAAAGCAGGCAGGTCAAACATTTACGCAAATTGAACAATCTGTAGGTATCATTACATCTGAAATTGAAGAAACAACATCATATGTAGAGGAGATTTCAGCATCCGTTGAAGAAGTAGCAGCATCCGTTGAAGAAATTGCGAATCAGTCTAATGATTCAGCGATACATGCCGCAAAAGTTGCAGAAACGATTGAAAAACAAGTTGGTAATATTCAAGAAATTAACGCAGTGTCACACCAATTAACGTCAGAAGCTGAGCATTTACAATCGGTATTAGATAAATTCAATGTTTAAAAAAAGCTTGATAGGGAAATTCCTCCCTATCAAGCTTTTTAAAAGTATTGTTAACCTCTAGTAAAGTAAATACCAATTGTCCCTAAGCCGACATGTGAGCCAATAACTGCACCGATAATCGTTGTGTCAATCGCCTTTGGATGTAGACGTTGTTCAATGGCAGATTTAACATCTGACAGCAACTGTTGGTCATTGCTATGAGAAATACCGACTACTTTATTCGAAAAGTCGCCTCCGCGCTCCGCCATTAGATCAATCATACGGTTGATTGCTTTTTTATGTCCTCGAATTTTTTCTATCGGAATAAGCTTTCCTTCATCCACATTTAAAATCGGCTTAATATTTAGTAAGCCGCCGACAAATGCGCTCGTTTTTGAAACACGGCCACCTTTTGAAAGATAATCTAAATCAGCAACAGTAAACAGATGCTCAATCGTAGACGCATAGTTAGAAATAGCTGTAACGATATCATCATACGCTTTTCCTTCGTCACGCATTCTAACCGCTTCTTTTACAACAAGACCTTGCCCAAGCGAGGCGCATTTTGTATCAATAATCGTTAATTGTAAGTTTGGGTATGTTTCTAGTAACTCTTTTTGCACCATTACAGCTGTTTGATATGTACCTGATAATTGTGAAGAAAAGGCAATATAAATTGCTTGTTCATTATTTTTAGCAACTTCTTCAAATGCTTTATAAAAGACATCTGGTGATACTTGTGATGTTTTCGGATGGGCCCCATTCGCAATTGCTTTGTAAATTTCTGCTGGTTCAATACCGTATACATCATCATAATCTTGTCCATTTAGCTGGACGCGTAACGGGAATAATGTAACATTTTGTTCCTCGAAAAAGCTTTTTGGTAGGTCACATGCACTATCTGTGAAAATTCTCAAATTCTTCGCCTCCTATATTTTTTATTTTAAGAAAGATAAAATAGATGTCAATTTACATTTGTCATAACTTTTATAAATTCGTTCTATATATCTATATGAAAAAGATAAATAATATAGACTAATTTTCTGAAATAAATGAAACTATTAAAATATTTATCCCGTCTAAGTGGTGAGAGAAGAGGTGAACATATGCTTTCAAATCAAGAAATGAATGAATTAATGGATACATACAGCGGTTATTTACTACAAATTAGTTATATGTACGTAAAAAATTGGGCAACTGCAGAGGATTTAGTACAAGAAAGTTTTATCAAATATTTTAAAGCTTCCAACCAGTTTCGAGAAGAGGCATCAGTCAAAACATACTTAACACGCATTACGATTAATACATGTCATGATTATTTACGAAGCTGGAAAAATAAAAAGCACATTTTTTCGCAGCTGTTATTAAAAGCATTACCTGATCAACAAAAAGGAATGGAAGCTCGAATTATCGAGTCGATAGAACAAACGGAGTTAACGAAGCATGTGTTGCAATTGCCTGTTATGTACCGAGAAGTCGTCTTGCTTTTTTATTATGAGGAATATACGACAGCGGCCATGGCAGACATATTAGGGTTATCCGAAAATACAGTCAAAACAAGGTTAAGAAGAGCTCGCGGTATGTTGAAGGAACGCCTAAATGATACAGAGTGGGAGGTGCTTTCTCATGAATAGATTTAAAGATGAACAACGGAAAATTTTTGGGCAGCTACACTTATCGGATGAGCGAAAAGAGAGAGTGCTACAAGCTGTGCCAAAGAAGAGAAGAAACCTAATACCAGCAGTTATTGTTGCGTGCATTGCCGCTATTTGCTTATTTTTTGCGATAAACGGGTTGCAGTCGAATGAAGATTATACAACAGCGAGTGCCATTGAAGCATATGAAACCTTTTTAAAAGAGAATGGCAATAATATGGAAGTAGATATAAAGCATGTGGAGCTCCCATTTGAACGAAATAATGATGCGATCATCATTGAGACTTATGAGCAAGAGGATAGTGATGTTTACTATTTTCAGCATATGACGTTTGAAAATGGCGAGTGGGTATTTGGTTTATCGGGGGCTGCCGGTCATCGAGTGATAGGGGAAGTAGATGAGCAGTACTCGTATAGTAATTATAGGCAGCACAGAGATCTATCAAATACAACTGATGAAGTCATTTTTGCTGGTGTTTTAGCTGATGATATGGATTCTATATTCGTGGGGGATAAGGAAGTGAAAACTTACAATATAGATGGTGACAATGTATGGATTACTTTTGCAAACTCCTATGGAACACCTGTTTATGCCGTAATAGAAGGGGAAAAAAAGCGTATTGCTCAGTATCGATTTAGTGAAATTTCAATGGATCCACCTGTCGTTTATGACCTCGTTGGTGATGACTATACGCTCCGTTACACGAAAGATACGATGCACGTATATGGACAGGAATATACGGAATTTGATATTGTTATTGATCCAGATTATTATACAAAAAATCAACTATACTATACAGATGTTGTACTAGTGAACGGGGATAATGGTCCGGAAGTTGTTCGAATTCAAGCAACGAATGCTATGAGTCCTCAAGGAGTTTCGGTAAAAGTACAGGAAAGTTCGATATTAGTTAATGACACACCTGCTCTCGAACCATATAGTTGGGCTAGGGCTAAGGGAAATGCA
>JBJEFO010000031.1:0-1649 GCA_051874135.1 Lysinibacillus sp. | reverse complement strand
GAGATTGTGTCAAAAGTCTTTGATTTTAGCAGGAAAAGTGGTATAATTAAAACATAAAATAAGATAAGGTGGTACATTAAAATGGAATTCATTTGCGGAACTAACAGAAATCAAGGAACTTTTCTCCCCGATACAGTTGATGATTACGTTTCCGCAAATAATCCTGTTCGCGTAATTGACGCGTATGTCGAAGCACTTGACATGGAATCGCTTGGTTTTGAAAAATATGAGCCAAACAGCACCGGAAGACCGATGTATAATCCGAAAGATTTATTGAAGTTGTACCTTTATGGATACATGAATCGAATTCGTTCTTCACGAAATCTTGAAACAGAAACAAAGCGTAATTTGGAAGTCATGTGGTTGCTCGGCAAGCTTTCTCCCGACCATAAAACAATTGCACGGTTTCGTCAAAACAACCCAACCGCACTGAAAAATGTATTTAGGCACTTTGTAAAAACCTGTATGGACTTGGGACTCTACGGAAAAGAGCTAATCGCTGTTGACGGAAGTAAATTTAAAGCGTGGAATACAAAGGATCGCAACTTTACTTCCGGCAAGTTGGAAGACCGCATTAAAAACATAGATCGTAAGATTGAATCATATTTAGCACTTCTAAATGAATCCGACAAAGATGATATGAATGAATCTGAACTCAGCGAAGAAGATGTTCTTCAAATTCTGCAAAATCTCAGAGAGCGTAAAGAAACGTATGAAGGATTTAAGCAGCAAATCGAAGAAACTGACATCCGGCAGATTTCTTTGACAGATCCGGATAGTCGCCTTATGAAAACGAAAGACGGACTTGATGTATGCTTTAATATTCAATCTGCCGTAGATAGCAAAAACAATATGATTGCTGAATTTAGAGTTGAAAACCAAGTACACGACAAAAATTTGATTGGCCCTGTTGCAATTGAAGCCGCTGAAAATTTAGAGGTCGACACGATTTCGGTAGTGGCAGATGCCGGATATGACAGTTCCAGCGATATAGCCGGACTAATTGTGAAAGGTTTTGATCCTCATGTTTGCGGAGCAAACTACGACATCTGCATTCCGTGTGAGAAGAGCGAGTCGGAATGTGTTTCCGAGTATACTGAGGGACGGTGCGTCTATATTCCAAATCGTAATATTTTTATTTGCCCAATGGGGCAGGTTCTTTATCCGCACGGAATAAACAAGAACAAACAGATTGCTAAATATTATAATTGCACAGCCTGCAAAAGTTGTACGCACAAATGTACTGTATCACGCTATAAAATTGCCGAGCGACAGATTCCTGCATCAGAGTTCAGCAAAGAATATGATGATACAGATTTGTATATTAAACAGTTTAAGGTACGAGCTGACCGCAAAATAATTCGGCAGCGAAAAAGCATCATCGAGCATACCTTTGGTACAATAAAACGAGCGCTTGGCATCAGTTACCTTCTATTACGCGGCAAAGAAAAGGTGACTGGTGAGATTTCGCTTGCTTTCACCGCATTCAATATGAAGCGAGCAATTAATCTATTAGGAACAGAACGGTTGATACATGCCATACAGGCATAAGTATCAACCGTTCTGTTCCGTAGCTTGGGGTGGCACGCATCAAAAACTCGGGGAATCTTCAAAGCGCGTTTTGACACAGTCTGGGGCGGCAGCCCCGA
>JBJEFO010000030.1:0-7111 GCA_051874135.1 Lysinibacillus sp. | reverse complement strand
TCTGTATCGAAAGCGTAGCGTCAGATACAATATTCTGTAGCAGATATTTATTGCAAAAGGAAGGGCTGTCTCATAAGTTTTTCACTTATGGGACAGCCCCTTTTGCTATGCCTTAAACAAGCTTTGATTCGGTCTGCTTGCGCTTTTCATTTGCGATTGCTTGAACACGTAGTGTTTCTTCAAGTTCTTGCAATAGTTTCAGTTGCGTTTCTTTAAAGTGATCGACATCTTCATGAGAAATGCCTGTACCTAAACGCTTTATATCTCTACTTGTAGCAGTTGCCGTTTTTGCATTTTTGCGCAACAGTTCATCGGATGCTTTTAATAGTCTTTCTTGTGCAGCACTTGCGCGGCGTTGCTGATTCATACTGAGCAGCATCGAGATTTGCGATTGCCATAGTGGAATTGTCGACATAATCGATGTTTGCACTTTATCAATGAGCATTTGATGTGTTTGCTGAATCATACGAATTTGCGGTGCTGATTGAATGGCAATTTCACGCGAAATTTCAAGGTCATAAATACGGCGATCAATCCATTCGAGCCGCATATACATATCTTGTAGCTGTTGTTTAATCATTGGATTGTCACTCGCATCCGCCTTTTGCTGTAGGGCAGGGATAAGCTCATGCTGTATTTCATGACGCTTTATTTCACCGGCTGCAATATAGACGTTAATCTCATTAAAGTAATCTTCATTAAGTTTATATAATTCATCTAGCATCGCGTAGTCTGCAAGTAGTCCCTCTTTACAATGGGCCAGCTTAATACCTAACCGTTCGATATGCTTACTTAATCGACGATAATCCGACATTACTTGCTGAATCGATGTTGTTTGACGGTTAAAGATTTTACCGATAAAACTTCGTTTCTTTTCAATTAATGCATCTGGATCAATTTTATCGAGGTGTTCCATTAATTCAAATAAAATATCACCAATTGTTGATGTATCTTTTCGTTGTACATGCATTAATAACTTAGATGAAAAGTTTTTTAATGCTTGCTGTGCTTGTTTACCAAAAGAAAGTACGTCCTCATACACATTAATATTTAGCTGTTCCGCTAATTTTAGCGCTCGTTTTTGATCAAAGCGAGTGAGTGCTGAAAATAGGGGAGTATCTGAGTTACTTTGCAATTGCGCCTCAAATTCCTGCTTTGCAACTTCCGCTAATTGGCTACCAGACGATATAAAGGCGTCAAACGGATTTTCCTGCGTCATTCGTCATCACCACCTATTCTGTCACGACGTTTTTCATTCGATAATTTAGCAAAATCTAGTTCGATTTTTAAATTTTCGATATCTGATTGAAGGGCTAATTTTAAATCTTCTTCAATTGTTACATGTAAATCCTTCAACGTTTTACGTGTTTCTTCTAATGCTAAATGGATGTCTGTTCCCTTTACTTGCTCTTTTGTAAGCAGTGTATATTTATCCGTTAACTCAACGGCAGACGGTAAGTGAGCATAGAAGAAATCTTCTACCGCATAAAATTTATGTGGGTCGTTATTGACAATATTTATAATGCGTCGAGACACTTTACTCGTTTCATTTATTAACTTAAACGATTTGATCGAGCGAACACGAGTATATTGTTGCGTTAATTTGTTAATTTGTTCGCGCGCCTTTTTTAGCTGTAATTCAATTTGACGATATTCTGTTTTTGTTAGCCCTAATTTTTTACTACGCTTATACGTTTGGAATGTTAAAAGAAGCTTATTGCTAATAAAGTAACTGACGATTGGCACTGCTAACGCAAACACTCCTAAATCAAAATTTAAAATGGAGATTGTATAAAGCGCAAAGGCGATGAAAAGATTTAAGGCATGTCTAGTAATAAAATCCATGGCACCTAACATAGTGTGTACCTCCAATTAAAAAAACTTTACTAATACATACGGACGAATCGATGTAAAAGTTTCATTATTCATATCATATCATTAGAAAAATACAACGTGCGAAAAAAATGCAATCTAATTTCCTTTTGTCATGGGATGGTCTTAAAAACGTATATTATTCACCAACAAAAAGTCGGATATTATACAATATCCGACTTCATCACTTTGTAACCTATTAAATTATCGAAGATCTCTAAAGTGAATTGATTCGACTCTGCTTGCAAGCTTACGCCTTTTTGTGCGAAGTGGATAAACTCATCAACAGCATTTGCACTGCCTTCAACTTCAACTTCTAGCTGATGAGCATCGTTAAGCTCACAGTAACCTTTTAAGCCTAATTCAATCGCTTTTTGTTTAATAAAGAATCGATGTCCAGTATCTTTTACGTCACCAAAAAATAGTATTTTTACTCGCTTTGCCATAGTCAATCATCCTTTTAAAAATACATAAAGCATAATTTCGCTTTATCTATTCATAGTTTAGATTATTTCACGCTCTTTACGTAATGACTCGATTAAATCATTTAAATAATACAATACTTTATTTGAAGCTTGTTCAACTTCTTTTAAGTGAAGCTCTGCTTGTGGAATATTATCGCTATTAAATGCGACTACAGCAGCCTTCGCTGATGAATGTACTTGCTCATGATAGTTATCTAATTCTCGGTAAGAGTTATGTGACCCAAAACGTTCGCGTGCTTTATCAGAGAAATACCATTTACCAAGTCGACAATCTTTATGGGAAGATACGTCATTAGGCGTTAGCTTTTCTAGACCTAAGAACATATTATATACTTTCCATTTCCATAAAATATGGTCGGCCTTCGATAATTGTAATAGTGCGATGCTCGATAATTGTACATTATTATTTTGAATAACATCTAAACGGAATCTGTTAATTTCTTGACCTAATAAGTGAATATCATGTGACGTACTTGAACCATAATCACGTATTTCTTCTTGTAACTGAGAAATATGCATCATACGAGTGGATACTTCATCGATGGCAGCTGCCTGCTCTTGCGATACGGCTGCAGTATTCGATACATCAACATTAATGCTTTCAATTGTATCAACGATGGTATTAAGTAAAGGAAGAGACGCTTTTGCTTCCGTTGTTGCATCTTTAATAATTTCAGTCGTTTCTGTAATTGATTTTGCAACGGAATTGGAGTAGCTTTTAAGTGATTGGACGTTTGTTGATACTTCACTTAAGGCGTTTACTGTGCTTTCTGCTAACTTTCGAACTTCTTGTGCGACAACAGCAAATCCTTTACCGTGCTCACCTGCGCGAGCGGCCTCAATAGATGCATTTAATGCTAAAAGGTTTGTTTGATCAGCAATTTGATTAATTAATGTAACAACGCTTTCGATATCATTGACATGTTGTTGTAAGTCTTTGAAGCTTGCTACGATTGATGTAAATGTTTCTTCCGTCGTGAAAATTTCTGTTAAAGCATGCTCAATCGATTCTTTTCCTTTAATGGCATTTTCGACAGAATCATTTGTTTTCTCTGCAATGTTAGCGGAAGAGCGGGCGATTTCATTAATAGAAGAGGCTAATTCTTCTGCAGTAGCAGTAGAATTTGAAATTTCATTCGTTTGGTTATCCAGCCTCATAACTAAGTCTTTCATATACATAATATTAGCGTTAACATCCATTAAAGAAGAAATTTCCTCAACAACATTTTCAATAATACGTTCTGTCAATACTTCGACTAAAATTTCTTGATCAATATTAACGGCAGCTGACATGGATTTGATATAATCATATGCTTTAAACGGTTTTAACCCGAAGTTATGTAAAATATTTGTATTTAAATAAAATGAGAACTGGTTAAATACAACGATTAACTTACCGGGTTCAAATTTACTGCGACGTAATAAATCAAAAAAATTAACTATAGAATCAACATACTCGTCATTTCGTTCAGCCAGGAAAAATTGCTTTATGTAGGAATCGATTTGGAATTTAGCTATTGGATTTTTACCGTTTGGTGAAATTTCATCTAAATACTTACTGAAGATTTCACTCATTGTAGGGCAATCATTTTTTACGCGTTCATAAACTTCTTTTAAATTGTCTGCATCTTTTTTGTTAAAGTTATTAAAAGCTAGTGTAGATTTGAAGCGACCTGAAGCTTGAATATTAGTTCCACGTTCAAAAAGAACGTCTAGGTCTGCCTTTGGTTTAAATAGCGAAAACATATATAGGTATTCCCTCCTAATATTAACTAAAAAGTATTATATCATAAAATGGGATATGATAATAGACATATTCAAACAATACGATTAAAATACATGAGTATAATAAAGAAAGGGTTGTCGATAATGTATAAAATTATTTATATGAAGGCAGATTTCGAACCATGGTGGCTATTTGAAGGATGGGAATCGCATGTAGTGTCGACATACCAATATGATCATTTAGAAGAATACGAGCAGGCACTCAACATGTTATTAAAACAATTCCGTTCACAATTTGAACATGAGGAAATACGTAAAGAACGTTTCATTGCTTTTTGGAACGAAGAAGAGTGTGAATTTTGTGAAGGTTGCGACGAAGATGTTCAAATTTACCATGGTATCATATTAGAAAAAACTGTCTAAAATAAGGATAATGTGTGTAGTTTGTAGAAATGAATGAATTTTTTTAAAAAATAATGAGAAAATGTTTGACATAGTGTTAAAACATGGTATACTGAGAGTAACAATAAAATTGCTTGACCGGAATACAGATTCACATATTACAAAGAGTGATCGGTAATTTTGACGGTACTCTTTGCAATATGTGAATTTTTTTATTAAGGTAAAGGGATTGCATATTGTTAACATTTATTTTTTGGAGGTTTTCTCACATGAAACAAGGTACAGTAAAATGGTTTAACTCAGAAAAAGGCTTCGGATTCATCGAAGTAGAAGGCGAAAACGACGTATTCGTACACTTCTCAGCAATCCAAGGCGAAGGTTTCAAAACTCTTGACGAAGGTCAAAAAGTTGAGTTCGAAGTTGTAGATGGCAACCGCGGACCACAAGCTGCTAACGTAATTAAACTTTAATTCTCCGTAATTAAACACTAACTATGTTAATCCAAGACACTTCACACATTGTGAAGTGTCTTTTTCTGTTTAGAAAATTATGAGCAATACCTTTATCCGTACACTATATTTTCTATTGTTATAAGTATGTTAAACTTGTATTAGAAAATAATGGAATGGACTGGATAGGGAATGAATCAAAAAGTACTAATTGTAGAAGATGATAAGCTATTTGCTGCAATGTTAAAAGATGCTGTTGAACAAGCAGGTTTTGATGTGACAATTTCTCATAGTGCAGAAGATGCGATGGAAAAAGTTAAGTCAAATTATCCATGTATCATTTTACTCGATTTAATTTTGCCTGGGATAAGTGGAGAAGAATTTTGTAAGTGGGTTCGAGGACAGAGCACACAAGAAGTTTCAATCATTATAATTAGTAGTAAATCGTTAATTGAAGAAAAAATAAATGGTTTGAAAATGGGGGCGGATGATTATATAACAAAACCTATTGATTTTGATGAAGTCATCGCACGTATGGAAGCTGTTTTAAGAAGAACAGGTCTATTTTGTCAAAAAATTATACGTAATGGACTTTGTATTAAACCACGAAAAGGGGAAGTACTGTTAAACGGTATGCCAGTAAAATTAACTAAGCACGAATTTTTATTGTTGTACTATTTTATGGACAATCCGAATGTTGTACTATCTCGTGAAGATTTAGTTATGCATCTATATCCGAACATTGAAAAGGAAATATTGGACCGAACAATTGATGCACATATTAAAAAGTTACGCGAGAAAATTGAAGAAGACAAACGAAACCCAAAACGTATCATAACAATACGCGGACTTGGTTATAAATTCATTTCACAGTAACAATTTACGTCGAAAAGGGTGCGACTAAAATACTTGTTAGACGCACCCTTCATTACTATTGGAAATCAGCTAAAACTTCATTCCAATCAATTGTTCCGTTTTGTACTTGGTCACGACGCTCTTTTGTCATAATATCTGAAGGTTTTCCACCATTTGGCCAGTCCTTATCGTGATTTGGCCATTCAGGGCGATCTTGCGATAAGATGTAAGCGGCTAAATCCGCAGCATCTTGATCTGTTAAAGTTCCTTCTCCACCAATCGGCATATAAGCTTGGATATAACCTGCCATTTTTGACATACGTGCCATACCAGCTCCGTCGTTAAATGAATTTTCACCCCATAAAGCCGGACCTGTATTAGCTCCAGTACCAGAACCGTCGATAGCGTGACAAGCGATACAAGCCTTTTCTGTAAATAGTTTCTCACCTGCATCTACACTAGGAGTCGGCACTTGTTTCATATCGACAGATTTTGCCCAAGGACGCTCTTGCCCGATTGTGACACCTTCTGAAATGTATTTAAAGTACGCAACCATTGCCTCGAGCTCATCGCTATTTGCTTCGAATTTCTTCCCATCCATACTACGTACCATACAGCCGTTAATACGTTCTTCAATTGTCACGATATCGCCTGCTCGAGCGATATATTTTGGGTAATCAGCCATTACACCAACTAACGATGCATTTGAATTTTCAAGTCCAGCACCAGCGTGACAGCTTGTACAAGATAGTTTATTGCCAACGTACTGCTCGGCATATACATGTGTTTCATTCACTAAGTTATAGCCGTAAATGATATCCTCCTTCATTTTGTTATCAGGAACATCATCCATGCTTATTTCAGGGAAAATTTGTCCGTTGGCTGAAGCAACTTGTGTAGCCGGTGTTGTTTCTTCTACTACTTGCTTTTCTTCTTCCTCAACCGGAACACTAACATCAATGAAATTTTTGTTGATGCCAATACCAATTGATAGGGCAATCAAAATTCCAATGATAGAAAAAAATATTGCTGAAGTTCTCATGATTTTCCACCCCTTTCATTATCCTTATTTTACTAAATTGAAACGGTCTAAAATGAAAAATAAAAGCCAATTCATTAGATAGTCATAATTAGAGGTGGAGTATATGAAAGAATACGGAATTTGATTAAATTTTCATCATATTTTCATATTGGATCATTAAAATAGTAGTTGTTTTTATTAAATACAAATCCTTTAAACAAATTATCCGGTGCTTATCAAGGAAGGCTTTATTTTTTCTCAAAAAGTATACGTAACAACATATTCAAAAATTTGCTATAAAT
>JBJEFO010000029.1:2529-7186 GCA_051874135.1 Lysinibacillus sp. | reverse complement strand
GGGACTTTTATTGTCAATTAAAAACAAAGTTATTGGCATATTCTTTCTATTTTCGATTATTTTAGTGCTAGTTATGGCCATTATATTGCTAATCGAGAAGAATAGTTTAGATCAACAAGCAAAACAAACGAATGAAGAATTAGAAAAACAAGCTCATACCCAAGTAACGAAAGACCTTGAACAGTTAACTGTACTCATTTCAAATCAAGTCGTAACGATGGAAAAGGAAATCGATCATTCCATGTTAAATGCCGCGCTTGTTTTAAAGGAAATGGATCGAACAGGTACAGTTACGCTTCAAGATTTAGAAGAACTGAAAGCAAGTACAGGTATGAGTGATTTTTACATAACGAATTTAAATGGTGTTTTTACTATAACTACTGAAACGGAAGCTGTAGGGGTTAGTTTATTTGACATTTGGGATGGTTATCGAATGTTAGTGACGGGAGAGTCCGATTTATTGCCATCTGCTATGAAGATTAAGGAAGAAACAGGGGAAATTTTTAAATTTACGGCCATTCCACGTGCTAATGGCGATGGCGTTATCCAATCAGCGCTAGCAGCTGATGCCATTGAACAAGTATTAAATGCGTTTTTTGAACAAGATTATGGACTACAAAGCCTGTATTTGTTTGATAATACAAATTTAGTACTAACAGAAAACATTTCGGAAGGTTCTCAAGCGAATTTTTCAAAAGGGGAAACTACTCAAAATCAAGCAATTCCGGCTATATTTAATGACGGGGAAGCTTCTATTACGATAAACGGGGAAATAGCCGAAATTTATGCACCTATTTATTTTGATAATGACATTCGCTATGCACTTTATGCATCTATTAATACGGCTCCATACTTTGAAACCGTTCAATTTACAAGTGAATCATTAGCAAATACAAATAAGGAAATTAGTCAATCGATTATGCAAGCAGTAATTGTCAGTATAATCGTAACGATACTATTGCTTGTTATTTTATCGTTAGTCATTCAGAAAATGTTAAAACCGTTACAGCTCTTTGCAAATAGATTACGTTCTTTAGGTTCCGAGAATGATTTGGAAGTATCACATGCAGCGGTTAAAGAAGCGGAATTAATTGCTATTCAAGATGCAGTTAACGGTGTAACGGCACATTATCAGGAAGTGCTAAAAACGATTCAAGATAATGCACATGATGTATCGAGCGCACAACGTGAATATGAGCAGGAAATGACGATCACGACACAAACATTGAAAGATGTAACGACTGCTGTCCATGTAACCGCAAGAAATAGTCAAGAACAAACAGAGCAAGTAGCAGAAGCAGAAAAAATTGTGGAAAGAACAGCAACAACTTTGAAACAAGTATTAAGTCAGGCTGACGAGCTAGAAAAATTCTCAGCACAAACAAAGCATTCTACAAAACTAAGTATTACAGCCATTGATACACTATCAACAGCGATTAATAATATTTCGCGTGAGGTTGCCTATAACGGAGAGCGTGTAAATGTCTTACTAGAAAGTTCTGCTCAAATTAGTGAAATCATTCATTTGATTAAAGGTATCGCTGATAATACGAATTTATTAGCTTTAAATGCGTCAATTGAAGCAGCGAGAGCTGGAGAACAAGGAAAAGGATTTGCAGTTGTTGCGGATGAAGTTCGGAAATTAGCTGAACAAAGTGCTGGGGCAACAGACAAAATTAGTAATATTCTAACGGATTTACAAAAGGAAATATACTTAGCAAAAGAAAGTAATGATCAACAAATTACTATTATTGAAGCTAGTAAAAACGATATGACAGAAGCAAAAGGTTCAATTGAAGGTCTAATTGAAAGTACAGAAAAATCAAGTGCTCAAATTAAACAATTAAGTGAATTAGTTGCCATATTACAACAAGCAAGTTATACAGAAAATCAAGTATTCAGTGAGCTATATACACGCATCCAATCGAATGCAGCAAATAGCCAAGAACTTTTATCGATGATCGAAGAAGTTTCAACATCAGTCCAGAACTTAAATCAATTATTAGCAAGTCTAGCAAACTCAACACGTAAGCTAGAAAATGTATTTTAAATGAATTAGAAAGCCTTATTCGCGAATGAATAAGGCTTTTTTATATACAAACAAAAGTATGCTACGAGACACACTGATGAAAAATCACTTAAATCATTTTATAAAATGATTTCATATCTCTTACGATAAATCTTTAAAAAGGTAATCTTAAATGTTTTATGAGTCGAGAAATGAGCACATAATAAGGGAAAATAAATAGTGAGTGATTCGTTTTGGATGTTTTTGATTGTTAATAATTGAATGTGATTTTTTTGCTATGCTTTATTCACTTTTGTACCTTGAATGAATGAACTAGAGGATGCAGGGTATAATAACAGCGAAATTATGTTATATTTTATCCTCAATTTACTTGTAGTTATTCATTCAACAGTAAAGCTAACTTGTATAAATTTAATGTGAAAAATCAACTTTTAACAGTAGTGCTTTTGATTTTATCCCGTATAAGCCCGATTTATTAAAAAAGCAAGATAGCAGTATTTGAAAAAAACCAAATCAATTTTTATTAACTTCTAGGGGGACATACCGATGAAAAAATCTTACAAAATTACATTAGCAGAAGGTTTACATGCACGCCCAACAACATTATTAGTAACAGCTGTGAATCAATTTAAATCTGAAGTATCTATCACATATAAAGAAAGAACGGTTAACTTAAAATCAATTATGGGCGTTATGGCGCTTGGTGTTGCACCTGGTTCAGTTATTGAAATTTCAGCTGAAGGTGACGACGCTGAAGCAATGCTAAATAAAGTAACGGAAGTCATGACTTCTAACGGGATTGGTGAAGAATGTTAGAAATTAACGGGATTGCTGTTTCTAGTGGCATCGCCGTAGCTAAAGCTTATTGCTTGATCGAACCTGATTTATCTTTTGAAAAAGTGAAGGTTACGGATATTGCTGCTGAAAAGAGCAGACTAAAAGAGGCTTATGAAAAATCAAAATTAGAATTAGAAGAAATTCGCGACAATGCGCATACAAAATTCGGCGAAGAAAAGGCAGCTATTTTTTCAGCACATTTATTGCTATTAGGTGATCCAGAAATGCTTGGAGCTATTGAAGCAAAAATCGATGACGGATGGAATGCAGAAGCTAGCTTACAAGAAACGGCCACGATGTATATCGAAATGTTTGAAGCAATGGATAATGATTATATGAAAGAACGTGCAGCAGATATCCGTGATGTGTCAACTCGCTTACTATCACACTTGTTAGGTGTTGAAATTCCGGATTTTAGCCGTATATCAACAGACGTCATTATTGTTGCGGAAGATTTAACACCATCTTTAACGGCCCAATTAGATAAAACATACGTAAAAGGTTTTATTACGGATATTGGTGGTAGAACGTCACATTCCGCTATTTTAGCGAGAACGATGGAAATTCCTGCTGTTGTCGGTACAAAAACAGCAACAACAGATATCGTACAAGGCGCTTCGGTTATTATCGATGGATCTACTGGTAAAGTAATTATGAATGCAACGGAAGAAGTATTAAATGAATACTTGGAAAAGCAGAAAAAGAGCGAAGAGCATAGACAATTACTTGAGCAATACCGTTCGTTACCGAGCGTAAGTGCAGATGGCCATCATGTTGAAATCGCTGGCAACATCGGGAAACCAGAAGATGTTGACATGATTCTTGAAAATGGTGGGGACGGGATCGGTTTATTTCGTACAGAATTTCTATATATGGATCGTCAAGAATTACCGAACGAAGAGGAACAATTTACGGCTTATAAAACAGTGCTAGAAAAAATGCAAGGTAAGCCAACTGTTGTTCGTACATTAGATATCGGTGGTGATAAAACGTTACCTTATTTAAAGTTTGCACATGAAATGAATCCGTTTTTAGGCTATCGTGCAATTCGTCTATGTTTAGATCGTCAAGATATTTTCCGTACGCAATTACGTGCGTTATTAAGAGCGAGTGTTTACGGTAATTTAAAAGTTATGTTCCCGATGATTGCAACACTAGAAGAGTTTAGACAGGCAAAGGCGTTGTTATTAGAGGAAAAACAAAAACTGGTAGATGAAGGTACTCCTGTATCCGAAACAATTGAAGTTGGGATGATGGTTGAAATCCCATCTGCAGCAGTGATTGCTGATTTATTTACGCAAGAGGCAGACTTCTTATCAATTGGAACGAATGATTTAATACAATATACGTTAGCAGCAGACCGTATGAATGAACAAATCTCCTATTTATATCAACCATATCATCCTGCCATTATTCGACTTGTGAAAAACGTAATTGAAGCTGCTCACCAAAACGGTAAATGGGTAGGTATGTGTGGTGAAATGGCTGGAGATGAAATCGCGATTCCAATTTTGCTAGCACTTGGATTAGACGAGTTTTCTATGAGTGCACCAGCGATTTTAAATACACGTGCACAAATTGCAAAATTATCTAAGAAGGAATTAGCCGAACATCTTGATAAAATCTTTACATTAACGACGGCTGATGAAGTAGAGGATTACGTGAAAAAGCATTTATTGAAATAGCTTGTAACCTAACAACTGTGACTGTAGACAAGCTCGACTATTTTCGAGTTTATCTACAGTCTTTTTTACAAGAAATTGTTCGTATTTGAAGACGCAACGCATAATA
>JBJEFO010000029.1:0-2429 GCA_051874135.1 Lysinibacillus sp. | reverse complement strand
GATTGTATTTATCTTGATGCGGGGACGACTGTTTCAGAGATGATACCGTTTTTATCGAATAAAAAATTGCCGTTGTAACCAATGATTTAATGCATGTTGATGCATTAGCTTCAGCCAATATAACGACTTATTTAATAGGCAGTCGAATAAAAGCCCATACTAAAGCTATCGTTGGTTCTGTAGCTCAAGAAAATTTAAAGCAGTTTAGATTTGATAAGTGTTTTTAGGGATGAAGGGCTGACTAAACAATACTTAAAGAAAACAAACATGAAGGTTGTGACACCATGATTTATACAGTAACTTTGAATCCTTCCATTGACTACATTGTCGAAGTAGATGATTTTCAAATTAATCATTTAAATCGAATTGATCGCGAAAGCAAATTTCCAGGAGGAAAGGGAATTAATGTCTCACGTGTGCTAAATACAATTGACATACCATCTAAAGCTTTAGGCTTTTTAGGAGGCTTCACAGGACAATTCATTCAACAAACGTTAGAAAGTGAAGGGATTCATACGAACTTTGTAAACGTAGAAGAAGACTCACGTATAAACATTAAGCTGAAAACTGGAGAAGAAACTGAAATTAATGGTCAAGGACCGGTTTTAACTGAAGAAAATATTCAAGATTTATTGCAAAAATTAGATACATTACAAGAAGGGGATATGCTCGTTTTAGCAGGGAGTATTCCACCTTCACTACCGAAAACGTTCTACTCAGATTTAACGAGAGAGTATGGTAAGCGTGGCGTGAAGGTCATAGTAGATGCGGGAGGACAAGTGCTTGCAGAAGTACTACAAGACAAACCATTTTTAGTGAAACCGAATCATCATGAGTTAAGCGAATTGTTCGGCGTAACAATAAATACTGTAGAGGAGGTCATTCCTTACGGTAAAAAGGTTGTAGAAATGGGTGCACAAAATGTCATTGTTTCTATGGCTGGTGATGGCGCTCTACTATTTACAAACGGCAAAGTTTACAGCGCGACCGTTCCAAAAGGACAAGTTGTTAATTCTGTAGGAGCTGGAGACTCTTTAGTAGCTGGGTTTATCGGAACGTATTCAAAAGACCAAGACTTTATTAAAGCATTTCAAGTAGCTGTTGCAACAGGAAGTGCAACTGCATTTAGTCAAGATTTAGCGACGAAGGAAAAAATCGATTCTTTATTGGATCAAGTAATTGTAAAAGAAATTTAGTAATCATTTTACCGTTGCTTTTGCAATTAGGAATACAACTTCATTTAGCCAAAGTTTAGCAACTAGAAAAATTGATTTTTATTGAATCAAAAAACATCAAGAAAATTTAGGTTAGGTGGTTAACTAATGAAAATTACGGATTTATTAAAAAAAGATACCGTTATTATTGATTTAGCTGCTACTAGTAAAACTGCAGCAATCGATGAAATGACGAAAAAATTAGATGAAGCAGGTCGTTTAAATAGTTTAGACGGCTTTAGAGAAGCAATCTTAAAGAGAGAATCCCAAAGTACTACAGGTATTGGGGAAGGCATTGCGATTCCTCATGCTAAAACAGACGCAGTAAAAACACCGTCTATTTTATTTGCTAAATCAGCAAAAGGTGTAGATTATGAATCATTAGATGGACAACCAGCACACCTTTTATTCATGATTGCAGCAAGTGCTGGTGCGAATAACGAGCATCTTGAAACATTATCTCGTCTTTCTTCTTTACTAATGGATGCGAAGTTCCGTGAAAGTTTATTAGCAGCACAATCTCCTGAAGAAGTTATTAACATTATTGATGCGAAAGAAAAAGAAGAAGACGATGATGTAGAAGTAACAGTAACTACTGAAGTTAAAAAAGACGAGCCGTACATTCTTGCAGTAACAGCGTGCCCTACAGGTATTGCCCATACGTATATGGCAGCTGACGCATTAAAAGCAAAAGCAAAAGAACGTGACATCGCATTAAAAGTTGAAACAAATGGTTCAACAGGTGTAAAAGGTGCTTTAACTGCTGAAGACATTGAGAAAGCAACAGCGATTATCGTTGCAGCTGATAAACAAGTTGAAATGGATCGTTTTGCAGGTAAGCATGTCATTCAAGTTCCGGTTGCAGCAGGTATTCGTAAAACAGACGAATTACTTGATCGTGCTTTAAAACAAGATGGACCTATTTATAAAGCGACAGGTGAATCTGTTGAAACTACTGAATCAACAAAATCTGAAGGCGGGTTTAAAGAATACGTTTATAAACCATTAATGAACGGTATCTCGAACATGTTACCATTCGTTGTTGGTGGTGGTTTATTAGTAGCGTTAGCATTCTTATTCGGTGGATATAAAACAGAAGGTCCATTAGCGGAAGCGTTAAACTTAATTGGTGGTGGAGCTGCACTATCAATCATGGTTCCTGTTCTAGCTGGATTTATTGCGAGTGCGATTGGTGACCGTCCAGCATTTGCTCCA
>JBJEFO010000028.1:0-7192 GCA_051874135.1 Lysinibacillus sp. | reverse complement strand
AAATGAAGTGCTTTTTCGTCTTGTTGTTGTAGTCAATATATAAAATCAATCATGTTGTTCCTCCTTCACATTGTTCTATCTACTATAACGAAAATATTTCCAAATACTCTCGCTAAAAGTGAAAAAAATCATATATGATTGAAAAAATGAAGGAAGGTGAACTAAATGAAATGGTTTTCTCGCATAATCGTCATAGGGATTTCTTTATGTTTCATTTTGTCAGCTATTACGTATATGTATTTAGAAAATGGATTACCGTGGAAATATGAACAGATGGAAGAGCAAATGCGTACATATTTAGAACAACGCTACAAAGATGAATTTGCGTTTGATTCCGTGCAATTTGATTGGCGAAATAGAGGAAGTTATTCTACAATGGCCACTGCTCAATCGACCGGCGTACAGTTTTATGTAGCAGTTTCGAATGATGGGAAAGTAGAAGATGCTTATAGTTATGAGCATTGGTCACACGAGTGGGAGAAGTATTTCGTTCCTATTATTAAGCAACATTATAAAGAGTTTCAACAAATGAATAGCATTTCACTTGATGTACGTTTCGATCAGGCATTACCGCCTAACAAGTCGCTCGAAGAACATAAAGTATATACGTGGTGGAATGTAAATGTGCATATCTTAAAGGAATTAACGGATGATGATTTCAAAACAGCGTTTAATATACTACAAGCAATTCAACAAGAAGGCTTGCAATTGGAGCAATTAACGCTAGCATACTTTGATGTCGTAATACAAATCTTAGAACAAGAAATTCCGCTTATTACAAATGCAAAAGACATAGCAAAGTTTGTGAAAACATATGAGGAAGTGTATTAGCAGTATAGTAAATTAAAAATACGTGCATCTCTCGAGTAATAAAGATGCACGCATTGTATTATTTCACCGCAATAAAGCGTAAACGCCAATAATCGGCTATCCATGTGCCGTCTTTGTAAAGCTGTGGACGTAAAATTTCCTCGCATTTTGTATATAGTGCTTCCTTTTCCATATCCGTTAAATGCTTCAGTAAATTGTTGCTGAACATAATGAGCCAATTACGAATGCCGTCTTCGCCAATTAACGGTGTTGGGCGTTCATAATGTTCAATCGCCATGACATGAAAGCCCGCAGTTGTTAGCATGTTTGTCATTTCTTCCTTTGTCGGGAACACCCACGGAAATTGCTCGGCTTTATAAGGAATATTTAAAAGAGCAGAAGCTGCTTGTATAGCATCGACAATTGCCTGGATATTTTTCGCTCCACCTAATTCGGCGACAAAACGTCCACCATCTCGAAGTGCTTCGTAACAATTATGTACGACTTGCTGCTGATTTTTCATCCAGTGCATCGCTGCATTTGAAAACACGGCATCAAATGCACTAGGGAAACTAAAGTGCTGGCCATCTGCTACTTTAAACGTACAATTTGGGTATTTTTCTGCAGCTTTTTCAATCATCGAAGCTGCTGCGTCGATTCCGGTAACCGTTGCACCGCTTTTTGCTATTTCAAATGCAAGGTCACCAGTCCCGCAGCCGACATCTAAAATTTGCTCGCCGCTTTTTGGCTGTAAAATCGAAACTAAGCTTTCACCAAAGTTGGAAACAAATTGATGTTTTTGATCATATAACTCCGCATTCCATTGTGTCATGTGAATATCCCCCTTTATTTTTCTAAGTCAATCATAACACTTGTAAAACATGCCAACTAATAATGAAAAATCCGGTAGTTGATTCGAAATAGTTATCAATATGCTGTAAATATTTAGGTAATAAATGAAACTAATTGCGAGGTGATTCGTAGATAAAACTAGAAAGGGATGAGGTAAGTTGATTTCAATACATATTAAAGAAGCGGGATATGTCCAAGGACAAGCGGTTTTACAAAATATAAACTTTTCATTGTCACCTGGAAAATTAATCGGTTTAATTGGTGCAAATGGTGCAGGAAAAAGTACCACGATTCAATCAATGATGGGAACGATTCCGTTTTTTCAAGGAGAAATCACGATTGATACATATGGCTACGTACCAGAGCGTCCGATATTATATGAATATTATACATTATGGGAGCACATAGATTTATTAATCCGTACGTTAGGACAAGATGAAAACGAACTAAAGCACCGAGCAAAGGAATTATGCCGAGTATTTCGTTTAAATGATAAATTGTATGAGTATCCAATTCATTTTTCAAAAGGGATGCAGCAGAAAGTGATGTTAATACTAGCTTTAACGCCAAAATATGACCTGTATATTTTAGACGAACCGTTTATGGGACTTGATCCGCAAGCGATTCGCAAACTAATTCAATTAATCGAGGAGTATAAGTCTCAAGGTGCTGCTATTTTGATGTCGACCCATGCACTTGATACAGCGGAGAGAATTTGTGATAGTTTTATTTGTATGCATAATGGTGCGTTATTAAAACAAGGTTCCCTACAGCAGCTACAACGCTATCCAGAGCAGTCATTACTTGAAATATTTGACGAGCTGATTGAAGGTGACGTGCATGACGTTGTTTAAAGAACGAGTTGAACAACAATGGAAATTTCATCTCAAGATGTTTCGCAGTGTTGCTGATTGGACGACTTATGTTTATTTAATAATTCCTAGTACGCTCTTTCTTTTTTACCTTTATAAAGAGACGATTTTACAGGGGGAGTATGGATTTATTACGTATATTTCGGTCCCTTTTTTCATCTTCTTACTGTTGTCTGTTGCTAGGATAGGTTATTTACGCACATTTATAGCGGCAGCCGATCGTCTTTTTTTAATGCAACATCAACTTGTTTTTAGCAAACTTAAACGATATGCATTTATATACTCAGTCATTATACAATGCTTGTATATTACCTTTTGTCTATTGATTTTATCGCCGGTTCTACTGTATTATTATCACTTTACTACACTAGGTATTGTTCAACTAGCATGTAGTATGGTACTACAATTTTTACTTAGTAAGTTTATCGATTTTAAACATATTCATAAATGGCTAAAGTTCATTATTCAATTATGTATGACAGCTATGTTAGCTATCATGGTGCTATATACGAACCTATTTGTTGTAAGTTTAACAGTTGCATTGATTGTAGCTTGTGTTCTTTATTATGAAAAACGGCATATTCGTTCAAATATATATTTTGATCAGCAAGTCAACGCTGAGAGAGAAGCATATTTTCGATGGCAAGGCCGGATTTTTATGGTTAGTCCAGAGTTAAAAAGTATGGAGCCAGCCAAGCATACATTAAAGGCACCTCGCTTCTTGAAGGGGCGACTATTTACGAAGTCAAACGACGCAATTGCTGAATTTATGTTAAAAACCCTCATTCGCGATAAACGTTATCGTTGGGGCTATGTCCGTTTAGTTGTTGTTACAATTCTGCTGTATTTCGCATTGCCTTTGTGGGGAGATGCAGTACTCATCATTATTTCATACTTCATGTTAAATAGTTGGTTAGGATCAGTCATGAATGAAATAAAGGCGCATGCAATTTTTAACGTCATACAAGTGCAGGAAGAAGCATGGAATGTAGCATACGAAAGAATAAAAAACTATTTCGTAAACTATGTACTTATTTTTATTTCAGTAATCGTACTATTAAGCATGTTTTTTTAATAAACTTTAATAGATAGGTAAAAGATTATTTACTCAAAAAGATGGCAATAATTTAAATACAGCTGGAGAAATTTATACAATGATAAGTAGTCGTATAAAGAAAACTGAAACGGGGTGATGTTTTGGACAAGAGAACGGTAAAACAAGAAATTATTAGCTGGCTATATGCGATTGTAGTAGGTGTTTTAATTACAATTGGACTACGCTACTTTATTTATACACCGATTATTGTTGATGGTGCTTCAATGATGCCGACAATTAGTGATGGTGACCGTGTCATTGTTAATAAAATTGTACCAAAATTATCACAATATGACCGATTTGATGTCATTGTTTTTAGAGCAACCGAAGACTCGAATTATATTAAACGAATTATTGGCATACCTGGAGACAAAATTGAATACATCAATGATGAACTATTCATTAATGGTCAAAAATATGAAGAGACATATTTAGACGAGCATAAAGCGAGTTTAATGGATAGTGGAGCATTTACAGAAGACTTTCGTTTAGAGGATTACTTAGGAGAAGAAATTGTTCCAGAGGACTGTTATTTCGTATTAGGGGACAACCGTAGAAGAAGTATTGATAGTCGAGATGAAAGCGTAGGCTTTGTATCAGTGGATCAAATTATCGGTAGTGTAGATCTCGTCATTTGGCCACTCAATCATTTAGCGTTTGTAAAACAATAGATGAAGATAGATTGGCTTCATCGTTAGCCAATCTATTTTAATATTTAATCGTTTGGTAAAGAGAACTGCAGTTAGCTAGGTTAATAGTAATTAAATATGACATTAAAGTAGAGGTGTATAGGATGATTGATTTTTTTATTGTAATAGGCACTATGGGAATTATTACTTCCATACCATTAACGGCAATAATAACAGCGCATCGTCGAGGACAGGCGAAACTGCAAGTGCAAATGCTCGAGAAAGAGATTGAGTTAGAAAAGCTACGTCTAGAAACATTTAAAGTTGAAACTGATAAGATGAAGTTAGACTTGGAACAATCTAAGCAACTGTCACTCGATTCACAGAAGCATATTACATATAACGATGAAAAGTAAACCTAAAATAAGGACACTAAAAACAGTCGATTTGTCACAGTTTTGTGATTTAAAATCGGCTTTTTTTATTATAGGGGGTTGTACGACATAGTTGATGACGGAAATCCACCGTTGTTAGTTCGTTTAGTTATCGATAAGCTTAAAGTAAATGGTATGACTGTATATTTAGAGCGCTGAATAGTGTGTCTATTTTGCTTAACATATTGAGCTTGCTAGAGAAGAGGGACAATTCTAGCGACTTAAAGTACTAGAAAATGGAGGGGTTGTATTGTGGATAGAGATATAAATATGGTTCAGTGTGAACGAATCGGTTATACAATAACAGGATTTGCGTTTTTTTTCTTACTTTTTAAAGAACCTCATTTTTTCTACTTTGTCTTATTAATCACAGGACTTATACTCGGTATTACAGGTTCAGTGAAATCGATAAAACGAACAAAAAGACCTCAACATTAAAAAAACAACTAACAAATTGACCTTGCAGGGAAAGTTGTTTAATATAGAGGAAATTCAATCGGTCGTTGTATTTTCGTTTGTTATGTTTAGCTTGGGTAGTAATTACAAAAAGAAGAGCAAAAAAAGAAAAGCCGGGTTCATGAAACAGTGGACCGCGGCTTTATTTATGTTTACATATAGGAGGGATTATTATTGAGGATGTTTCTGATTTAATTTTGCAACATTGTTTGTAATGTGCGATGAAGAAGAACACGTTACTAATACAAATGCAATTGCGTGTTTAAGCATATTTAGTTGTGAAGGTAAACGACGGGCCATGTTGAATTACATGGAATTTAATAGCCAATCTATTTGGTGAGGTAAAGCTTGAATTTATATGAAAGAAAAGTACACATTTAGATTGATTGAAGTAGCATATTTGCAAGATTATTTATAAATATAAGGTATACGATTTAAGATTATAATCAACTCATGTTCAATAAAGTAGCGAGGCGGTTCAAAATGGAGGGAAGCACCAACAATTTATACAAATCTGTTGTGCTGTCATTTTGTCTGACGAAGGTTATTAAGTTTGAAACGAAGTGTATTCGTTTGGTGGAAGGATATCGTTAAAGTTGAAGGTCGAACATTTGAGTGTGCTTAAAATATAGTGGATGTTTTACTAAGAAACGCTCACCTATTACATAATATATTCTTCAAAGTTTAAAATTAGGTTAAAAAATAATAGATTTTTCTATTTTTTTAACAGAATTAATAATAGTGATAATAAAACTATTAAATCAACACATAAAATATAACTAAATACCTGTAATAAATATTAAAACTGCACGAACGAACTATATGTTGGTAAAGTAATAGGTAGATGTATTAGCAACTATATAAAAGAAAAAAATAATGCCTTAGATGAATAAGCATATTTCGAATGATGGGCAATGCGATTTTATAAATGTGTTTTTAGTAATATATGCTGAAAAATATTAAATTAAAATACATTATAGGGTTATATTTACTGTTTTTGTTAAACTTAACTTAAATTTAATGAAGAAATATTTTGGAAATAATATAATAATCGCAAGTAGAAAAAAGAATATTTAAAGAATATTTATATAAGTTGAACTTAAAAATCTCGTATATTGCTATTTATACATTCGCGCTGACCGCACGTTCCGCATGAGCCCGCAAAATGCGTGCGGTCTCATTCTTCACGTTCATGCGGCATGCTAGGCGCGAATGTCTAGATGATTACGCACTCGCTTAAATCTTTATTTCAATTTATATAGTATATTAAGAGCAACATTGCAAAGATAAATCCTTGAGAACGTGAGGTGAGCCCCTGCTACTTCACTGTTAAGTGGGGGGACAAATGAGCAAAATCTTAATCATAGAAGATGACTTAGATATTAATGAGGTACTTAAACTGTATTTAGAAAATGCCCAGTATGCTGTTTACACAGCAATGACTTTATTAGATGGGGAAAAATTATTAAATGAAATTTCTCCGGATCTTATTTTACTAGATGTGAATTTACCGGATGGAAATGGTTTTGAGTTTGCTAAAAAAATTCGAAAACAAACGAACGCCATTTTGGTTTTTGTAACAGTACACCATTATATTGATCAAAAGCTAGAAGGATTTGAAGTCGGTGCGGATGACTACATTACAAAGCCGTTTATTCCAAAGGAAGTCGTTGCACGGGTACAAGCACATCTTCGCAGAAAAGGAAACGACTCGGACGATCAAGTGATTATACTAGATAATTTACGTATTGATTTAAACCAGAAAGAAGTTTATAAAGACGGCGAACTTATTAATTTGTTTACAAAAGAGAAAAAGTTGCTGTTCTATTTAGTTGAAAATGCAAACCGAGTTGTTAGTAGTGAACAAATAATTGATGAAGTATGGGGTTATGAAGGGGTTGCCGATGCAAAAACAGTGGCTGTACATGTTAGCACGTTGAGAAGAAAGCTCGGTGATTCTTATTCAAAAGCAAGTTGGATACAAACGGTTAGAGGATTTGGTTATAAATTCGTTATAAATCAATCTTAGCTACGTTAAGTGAG
>JBJEFO010000027.1:0-7255 GCA_051874135.1 Lysinibacillus sp. | reverse complement strand
TTTTTTAATAGACATAAATCAATAAGACTAATTTTGATTATGCTGCACTTTTTCAAAAAAGCTTCATTTTCCATCAAAAAATCGTCTCATTCGTAAAGATTTTAGCTCTCCAGACGAACAAATCATTTAGTAATTTTCTCTCTTTTTTATCACACTCCCTATTTGTCAAGCGCTTTTTTTCGAATGAAAACGCTCATTTTCCAACTAAAATGTTAGCAAATTGGACGATTTTTTAGCGATTTGTAGGGTAATTTACATTCTAAAAGTGATCTCTCATTAAGACTGTTCCTGTATAAACTCTACTTGATCATGACCGCATTCATTACATACCATGAGATGAGGACAAATTTGATCTTTAGCTGTGTTCGGATAGCCATCTCCCATTTTCACTGTTTCTTCATCGTTATAATGTCCGTACGCATCTAAATAATCGGACACTTTTCCTCCGTCATTTAAGCGATTAGCACATTTCGGGCAATCTATTTGTAGTTCTTTTAATGCATTGCATAACGGGCAAATTGCCATGAGTATACCCCCATTTTTTTAATATAGTATCCACTTTTTATAACGCTTTTATATCACTGATATTTAGGAAGAAACTAGGCGTTTTACTCGGACCCTCAAAAAATATTTAGTATTGTTAGGCGTTCACCACCTATCTTTTCGTTCCATATGCTATACAAAAAGGAAAAGAGGTAGAGTATGGGAATCGAATTGACCGCTCTCCATTGGATATATGTTGTATTTATCGTACTCATTATTGTTTTTATGGTGAGACGACTTGATACGACACTCATTAGTATTTTAGGGATTTTCATTATCGCTATCTTCGCAACGGGAGATCTTACTGCTTCGATTAGCGGTGTGTTTAACAGCTTTATTTATGCAATTAACGAACTTTTATCTACCATTTTAATTATCTCCATTATTGTTGCGATGAGTCGTATGTTAACGAAAACCGGTATTAATGAAGTAATGATTGCGCCTTTTACGAAAATTATTAAAAATGCTACGCTCGGGTTTTGGACGATTGGGATTTTAATGATGGTCATTTCTTGGTTCTTCTGGCCATCACCAGCTGTTGCACTACTCGGGGCTGTGTTATTACCGGTTGCGATACGTGCTGGACTTCCTGCACTTGGTGTTGCGATGGCGATGAACTTATTTGGTCACGGAATTGCCCTCTCTAGTGATTTTGTTATTCAAGGCGCACCAAAATTAACAGCTGATGCTGCTGGTCTTCCAGTCGGGGATGTCGTCGCCGCTAGTATACCGCTCGTTATTACGATGGGAGTTGTAACGACTATCGTTGCTTTCTTCTTATTAAAACGTGATATGAAACGGGGTAAGTTAAAACTAGTCGGTACGTATGATAATGGCATTGAGCAAGAACATACAGAAGATTTACTAACGATGGGACAGAAGAAATTTTTTGCTCTGTTAATCCCTGTTGCTTTTTTATTAGATGTTGTTGCAATGGCTTTATTCAACCTTCAGGGCGGGGATGCAACAGCTTTAGTAGGCGGTACATCGGTATTTATTTTACTTCTACTTTGTATTGTAGCGTATAAAAAGAAGGGGCTAGAGCAATCGACTAATTATTTTATTAAAGGCTTCCAATTTGGCTTTAAAGTGTTCGGTCCGGTCATTCCGATTGCGGCGTTCTTCTATCTAGGTGATTCCGGTTTCCTCAAAATTATTGGCGATCAATTACCGCAAAACTCGAATGGAATTGTCAATGACCTTGGCGTTGCATTAGCTTCTCTTGTACCGTTAACAAAAGAAATCGCCGCTGTCACGCTAACAGGTGTAGGAGCGATTACGGGACTCGATGGCTCCGGATTTTCAGGTATTTCATTAGTTGGATCAATCGGTAGCTTGTTTGGTACAGCTATTGGGGAAGGAACTGCTACATTAACTGCACTCGGCCAAATTGCTGCCATTTGGGTTGGTGGTGGTACACTAATTCCGTGGGCACTCATTCCCGCAGCTGCTATTTGTAACGTTAGTCCATTCGAGCTTGCTCGGAGAAACCTTGTACCCGTTATTATTGGCTTAATTGTTACGACAATTGTAGCGATGTTTCTCATTTAAATACCTTAAACACGAAAACCAGCACATTTGCGTGCTGGTTTTTCATTATTGTTTTGCTTGTTTTGAATGTTTTTCCCACTGAACGAGGGATGGATACGGGTCAAATGCCCATTCTGTTCGACCATCAAATTTATATATTCCGTAATGTAAATGGGGTGGAAATTTACCGGATGTTCCTTCCTTTCCATAGCCAGAGCTACCGACATATCCAATTACCGTACCAGGCTCTACAATATCGCCGACTTTAATTCCCTTATCATAATAAGCAAGGTGTGCATAATAATGATATGAATTATGGTTGTCTCGAATACCTATTCGCCAACCGCCAAAATTGTTCCACCCCATTACTTCAATAACACCATGAGATGTCGAAACAATCGGTGTTCCGTAGCTGGCAAAAAGGTCTGTCCCTTCATGACTTCTTCTGCCACCCCAACCACGATTAGCCCCCCAAGTACTTCGGTAGCTATAATTGTGTTGGACAGGGATTGGGAAAACATGAGTTTCAAGATCAATGGAGTCAAAGTGTTTATAAATTTTAGCAATGGTCATAATTTGATTAACAGCTTCTTCGTTATGATAATATTCATATAGCGCTAATTTAAAGTTTTCTTCTTCCAGTCCGAACTGATTTAAGTAACTTGCCATCGTATATATTATATCCTCATCATTATTACGATCGGCAATGCCATCACCATTCCCATCGAGCCCCATTCCGCCAAAATAACTAATGTCGGGTGCTGGTGAATCTCCGTCAGTTGAGTTTAATGGACCATCCCAATATTCTTCTGAAAACTGGATGGCAATAACACTGTCACGCTTTGGAATATCTGAACGAACTGATTGTATGTTCCGTTCATACTGATCAATAGCAGCCAAATAATACCAGGGTACAAGAAACTCGCCGAAATGTATATAATAGGCCATGCGTTGTTGCAAAATTTCTTCCTTTGAAAGTTCCTCATTTGCTAATACGTCAGTTGAGAATACAGAAATCCACAACACTGTGAATGTGAAAAAGGGAATAACATATCGGCCCAAAAAGTAACCTCCTTTCTTTCACATTTAGAATAACCGAAATTTAATTTTCAATAAGTTTGTTTTATTTTTTCCTCTTCATTTTTTGCTCTTTACCGTTCCATTCTACATAACAATAGTTTTTAACAAATTATTACTACCGTACCCTTTTGATATATTTAATGTTTTATGTACTTTCTTATGTAAAATGCATACGATATATATAAACCGTATTTTTAGCTGCTTTAAACATATTTTCTCTTAGAAACACACTATCATGTTATAATATGGATATTCTTTATTGTTACGGAGGTGTAATGATTTTGATTAAAATTACAGCAGATAGTACTTGTGATCTTCCTTCTGAAATTATTAACGCATTAAACATTACAGTAATTCCACTCCACATTATAGTAGATAAAGAAAATTTCCGTGATGGTATTAGCATCACACACGAAGACATTTTTAAATATGTCGGTGAGCAAAATAAAAAATGCACGACAGCTTCTATTAACATATATGAATACGAGGAGTTCTTTGCACAATTTACAAAGGACTATGAGGCAGTTATTCATATTAATATAGGTTCTGATTTTTCCGCATGCTATCATAATGCAACATTAGCAGCACAAAATTTTGATAATGTATATATTATTGATTCTCAAAACTTATCTACAGGTAGTGGGCATCTTGTATACGATGCTGCCTTACTTGCAAGAGAGGGCTATTCCGCTCAGGATATCGTACAAAAAATTGAAGCACTCGTCCCGAAGCTTGATACAAGTTTTGTGATGGACCGGCTAGATTACTTAAAAAAAGGCGGGCGCTGTACAAATATCGAAATGTTTGCCGCAGCATTATTAAAAATTAAGCCTTGTATTGAAGTAAAAAACGGAAACATGGTTGTCGGCAAGAAATACCGGGGTACGCTTATTAAATGCTTAGAAAAATATATAAAAGAACGCTTGCAAAATAACGACCGTATTGATTATAGCCGGTTATTTATCACGCACTCGATGTGTCCACCTGAAATCGTGGAAAAAGTAAAAACTTGGGTAGCTCAATATGCACCGTTTGAAGAAGTAATTGAAACGATTGCTGGGACTACATTATCAGTACATTCGGGTCCAAATACATTAGGACTTTTATATAAACAAAAGTAGACTTGCTATTTTAAAAACTATTCATTTGCAGTTCGTACGAAAATACGAATTGTTTTTTTATATACTGAATAGGAATGATTGCTTCTATTAATTCATATGCTATTTATAGCAATCAGAATAATAGACTATTCTATGCTTAATCGCCATTTTAATATCGTGATATAATACTAATGCTCTTTAATTATTATGGAGGTGTAATAGTGATGATAAAAATTACAGCAGACAGTACTTGTGATTTATCCCCAGAAATTTTGAACGCATTAGACATAACGTTAACTCCTTTACACGTTCTAGTAGATGATGATGATTACCGTGATGGGGTCAACATTACACCACTAGATATTTTCGAATATGTTGGGAAACAAAACAAAACTTGTACAACATCAGCCGTTAATACGTATGAATACGAAGAGTTTTTTAAGCAGTTTGAAAAAGACTACGAGGCGATTATTCATATTAATCTTGGTGCTGAATTTTCATCGTGTCATCAAAATGCAAAGCTTGCGGCACAAAACTTCGACAATGTCTATGTCGTAAACTCACAAAACCTTTCGACAGGTAGCGGGCATCTTGTATACGATGCTGCTTTACTTGCAAAAGCAGGACGATCTGCACAGGAAATCGTGAACGAACTACAATCCATCATTCCTAAGGTAGATGCAAGTTTCGTCATTGATAAAATGGATTATTTGAAAAAGGGCGGGCGCTGTTCTAGCTTAGAGGCATTTGGGGCAACGCTATTAAAAATTAAACCATCTATTGAAGTAAAGGATGGAAAAATGATTGTTGGTAAAAAGTATCGCGGGAATTTTGAGAGCTGCTTAGAAAAATACATAAAAGACCGCTTGTCCGAAAATGACCGTATCGACTACAGTCGCGTGTTTATTACCCATTCTATGTGTACGCCTGAAACAGTGGAAAAAGTAAAAGAGTGGATTGCCCAATACGCTCAATTTGATGAAGTTATTGAAACATATGCAGGCTGTACAGTATCCGCACACTGTGGTCCGAATACATTAGGCATTTTGTATAAAACAAAATAAAGAACAAGAACCGATGAACAAATTCACCGGTTCTTTTAGTTGCTTTTTAATAACGCAAATTACAGTTTGAACTGCTGCATTTCTGTATTTAATTGTTCTGCAAGCGTAGCTAATTGATCTGCACTCTTCACAACTTCTTCCATCGTGCTAACTGTTTCTTCCGTCGTTGCGGTTGTTTGCTCTACACCAGCAGCTGATTCTTCAGAAATGGATGCAATTTCATCAATCGACGTACCGATTGCCTCCGTACTTGCTAATACACCATTTAAGTTTTCTGAAATAGCATCGATACTAACAATCATACCTTCTACAGCTGTAGAAATATGATTAAATGTTTCACTTGTTTCTGTAATTTGTGATGTTCCTTTTTTCACTTCTTGATAACCTTCTTGAAGTGAACGTGTTACATTGCCTGTTTCTTGCTGGATGCGGTTTACAATCGTTGAAATATCAGCAACTGAAAACTGTACTTGTTCAGCAAGTTTACGCACCTCGTCAGCTACTACTGCGAAACCTTTACCATGTTCCCCTGCACGCGCCGCCTCAATTGCTGCGTTTAATGCAAGTAAGTTTGTTTGATTTGAAATATCATCAATAACCGATACAAGCTTTGAAATCTCATCAGACTGCTCGTTTAAGCCTTCTACTTTGCGAACTGAATCTAATACAATGTCATTGATTGTTGCCATTTGTTCCGTTGAACTTGTCATTAAAGATTTACCAGACTCAGTTAATCCTTGAACTTCGCTTGAATGATTTTTTAGCTCTACGCCTTCTTGTGTTGTTTCTTGAATACGTCTTGTAAATGTACGCATCGTTTCAGCTAAATCACTAGCAGTAGACGCCTGCGTTTCTGTACCGGCTGCAAGTTCTTGCATCGTGTATACGACTTGCTCTGCCCCTGTTTTTACTTCATTTGAAGATTGCGCTAATTCTTCACTACTTGAAGCGACTGTCTCTGATACATCATAAATCGATTGAATAGTTGATTTTAATTTTTCATTCATGTCATTCGCTGCAACCATCAATGTGCCAACTTCATCTTGACGATTTACTTCTAACGGTTTATGGCGTAAATCACCTTCCGCCAGTTGCTCCATACGATTAGCTACAACTTTGATTGGCTTTGAAATCTGACTTGCTGTGATAAGAGCAATTAAAATACCTAATAAAGTTATAGATACGCTAACAACTACACCAATTACTTTATTACTTGAGCTTGTGTCAACTACATCGCTACCCACTTTTGCAATATTTTCTGCTCGATTATTCGCTACTTCTTCGTAACCTGTTCGAACCTCTGTAACAAGTCCTGTAATTGCTGTTAAATTGTTAAGCGCCTGATCTTTATCACCATTTTGATATACCGCAAATACATCATTTTCTACACCGTTACTCCACGCACGCGCTGTTTCTACCAATTTTTGACGCTCTGCACTTTGATCATACTGTTCGATAATTGCATTGTTTTCTTCCGCTAGTTGACGGTATTGATTAAAAACGTCGATATACGATTCATCGCCCGTCACGACATAGCTTAGTGCAGCTGATAATCGCACACTACTAGAAGTTGCTAAGTTTTGGCTTGCGTTTAGTACAACCAAATCTTCTTCCACTAGTTCTTGTGCCTGCTTCTCCATTTGGTAATTTGAGTAATAATTATATCCAGCAAATATACCTAGTAATACTAGTAACACAATAAAAGCACTTAAAATACGTGTTCTAAGTGATTTGAAATTCAAAGATGCTAGCATTTCATTAATTACCTTCCTTTGTAAAATTTAATAAATTATACCATTTATTATTTTACAATGATTTTCACTATAATTACAAAACTTTTAGAATAATATATTAAAAAAAGTTTTTTTGACATAATAGAAATTCTCTTACTAGGTAAATTCATAGTTTAATTAGATATTCAGACCTATAGAACTATTC
>JBJEFO010000026.1:0-7337 GCA_051874135.1 Lysinibacillus sp. | reverse complement strand
TGCCCAAAATGGTTTCTATGCAGAGCTATATAATAGTCAGTTTGAACAAAAATAAAACGCTACGGATTCCTAGCAAATTTCTGATTTGGTGGGGGTCCGTAGCGTCTCTTTTTTTATCCCGCATTAACGGGCAGCGTTTTCAATTCGTCGTCTAATTGCTACCAACTCAACATAATATGAAGAAAAACCTATAGGAAGTGGATATTTGAGTAAGTTTAATCCCGAGAAGCTGCATGTGGAGTATAGGGAAGGTGTTACTTATACAGAACCGATTACTTACAGACGCTATACGCTGACCCATTCTGATGAGACGGCAAATCTTTTTTTAACGATTGGTTTAAGATTTGCCAGCGATAAAATAACACCGATGAGAGATGAAGTACTTGGTGAATGGATGATGATGAGGGAAGGCTATGTCTACAATGTGTATGTGGAGGTAGGCGGTCAGTCGGATCAAACGGTCCTAACTAGACGAAATGACATATTTAGACGTGAATTGCCACTTGCCTTAGAAGCAATACGATACGGGGATCACCGATTTTTTTTAGCCTATCCGGAATTAAATTATTGCTCAATTATCGTGTACTTTTTATCAACTAATCCTAAATTTAATAAAGTGGAAAATTGGGGTACATTTTCGCATTATGCCAAACATGTTTAAATAGCTAATTAAAAAGGTGATGTCAGAAAGTTTTTACTATCTGGCATCACCTTTTTTCATTTCGTTATTGAGTATGCCGTTTTGTATTATTTTTTGAGTTCTAGCCATGATAGGAATAGGAGACTATTAATTGTTGTAGGAGGGAAAGCATTGAATACTTTGCTAAATAAGCTAGAGGAAGACATTCTTTATCTTAATTCACAAGGAAAAGTGGTTAATAAAATAAAAATGAATCCTACAGTGTATGAGAACTTTAAAAAGTTGAATCCAGAACTTACGAAGATGGATTCTCACAATCCGTATAAGCTATTGGGTATTGATTTAGAAGAGGATGAAAACGTCGAAAAGTATGAACTTATTGTTAGCAAATTAAATTGAGTCAATTTCAAAATTAGGCGAATAAAACTAACTAAAACCCTCTTTTAAATTCCAATAAAACTTTATTCTCATGGTATAAACCCTCATGCTATCCCATACGTTTTAATGTAAGCGTTTTATAGAAGTGAGGGGGAGAAATATGAGACATTACACATCTACAACTAGAGGGATTAATAGAGAATCTTTGCCGTTTAAACTTTATGAAAAGGCGAAAAAATTTGGGACGTGGGATCCAAGAGATATTGATTTTAGTAAGGATAAGGAAGACTGGGACTCACTGACGGATGCGCAGCAGCAATCATTACTGACATTAATCGCATTCTTCTATAGTGCTGAGGAAGCTGTAACGAATGATATTCTACCTTTAATTTACGCGATATCGAAAACCGGTCATTTTGAAGAGGAAATGTATTTGACGACATTTTTGTTTGAAGAAGCGAAGCATACGGATTTCTTTAGTCTCGTAATACAAACAATTGGCATTGAAGAAGATTTAAATTCGTACCATACAGCTCCTTATCGAAAATTGTTTGATGAACTATTACCAAACACGATGGAACGTCTCATGCATGATCAATCACCAAAAGCAATTGCGGATGCAGCTGTTGTGTACAATATGTTTGCTGAAGGTGTACTCGCGGAAACAGGCTATTGGACGTTTTATGAAGACCTTGTAAAAATCGATAAAATGCCAGGGCTATTACAAGGAATAACAAACATTAAAAGGGACGAATCAAGGCATATTGCATTCGGTACATTTTTATTGCAGCGTTTAATTTCCGAGGATGGGGATATGCTCGAATATATTTTAGGAAAGCTCGAAGAATTAATGCCGCTTGCGGTGGAGATCAATCAATCGGCAATAAAGGCTGAATATAACCCGTTTGGTGTTGCCTTTGCGGATAGTTTAGCATTTATGCAAAAGCAGTTAAATGCTCGAGTAGAAGTACTGAAACGAGCAAAAGGAAAAACGTTAGAAGAGGTTTATAAAATAGATATGGTGTATTAATGAACGAAAGTCATAAGTCCTGAAGTATAGGGCTTGTGACTTTTTTAAATGGAGAAACACTGTTGCCCGTCAATTTTAAGAAAATTGTAGTTCAGTGAATGTGTTTGCTCGAATATAGCAAAAATCTCTTTTTTTTTATTCTGATAACGTGAAAATCGTAAATTTTATGTTAATATGTATTCTAGAGAAAAACAAATATCTTCTTAGAGAGGACAGCTAGGGAAGTATGAGAAATTTAATTGCACTATGGAATAGAATTAGTCTAGTAAAAAGAATTTTAATAGGTATCGTTATCGGTTTAATTTTAGCTTTAGTAGCGCCAGAAGCTGCGAGTGGCGTATCCATTTTAGGTTCGTTATTTGTAAGTGCCTTAAAGGCCGTAGCACCAGTTTTAGTATTCGTATTAGTCATTCATGCGATTGCGAAACAAAGCGGCGGTCAAAAAACAAATATGAAATCAATTTTAGTGTTATATGCAATTGGGACATTTTTAGCAGGGTTTGTCGCAGTAATGGCGAGCTTTTTATTCCCAATTACGCTAACGTTACAAGAGGCAGTGGGGGATGTAAGTCCGCCAAGTGGTGTAGGGGAAGTACTCGAAACATTAGTATTTAATATTTTCACAAACCCTGTTACAGCTATTATGGAAGCTAACTTTATCGGAATTTTAGCTTGGGCAGTTGTATTAGGGATTGCTTTAAGAAAAGCGAGCAGTGCGACAAAAGAGATGCTTGAAAACGTTTCAGATGCAGTGTCACAAGTTGTACAGTGGGTAATTAGTTTAGCGCCAATCGGGATTATGGGCTTAGTTTATGATGCAATGGCAACAAATGGTTTGTCAGCATTAAGTGAATACGGTCGTCTTTTATTATTATTAGTTGGCTCAATGTTGTTTATTGCTTTAATCGTCAACCCGTTATTAGTATTTATTTATACAAGAAAAAATCCATATCCACTTGTTTTAACATGTTTAAGGGAAAGTGGTGTAACAGCGTTCTTCACACGAAGCTCAGCGGCAAATATTCCGGTAAATATGAGACTGTGTGAAAAGTTAGGGTTACATAAAGATACGTATTCTGTATCAATCCCACTTGGAGCTACAATTAATATGGCCGGTGCAGCAGTTACGATTTCGGTTTTAACATTAGCAGCGGCGCATACGCTAGGAATTGAAGTTGACTTTGTAACAGCAGTATTATTATCAGTTTTATCAGCAGTATCAGCTGCAGGTGCTTCAGGTGTTGCAGGTGGATCGTTATTATTAATTCCTGTAGCATGTAGTTTATTTGGTATTCCAGCAGATGTAGCGATGCAAGTAGTAGCGGTCGGCTTCATTATCGGTGTTGTACAAGATTCATGTGAGACAGCATTAAACTCTTCTTCGGACGTTGTATTTACAGCGACTGCAGAGTTAGCGGCAAAACGTAAAGAACATAATTAATATAAAAGGCTGATTCGAAATGTACTCTTTCGAATCGGCTTTTTTATTGAACATGCTTGATCAGTTAAGTAATAAATATTGTATAGAGTATACGGAAAATGTTAATAAAGAAACCACATTTCAAGCCGCTTTTTAGCGAGCATGAAATGTGGTTTCTTTTTATTTTTGTATAAAAATGTATATTTATTAAGTTTTTTGGACAAAGTTTGTTTTAAAGTAACAAATTTTTACAAAGGGAGGTCTCTATAATGAAATTTAGAGCTTTACTAATCGTTGCTTTTCTGATGTTTTCAATATCTTCTGTAGCGAATGCGATGTCCTTTTTCCCTGCTGCGACACATGACTTAGATTTAAATTATACACAGAATACTGATTTTTGGGATGCTTTAGACGTAACTGTTGTATCAAAAAATCAAACACAAGAGCCTGAAATATATACAGTTGAGAATGGTGATAATCTATACCGTATTGCATTAAATCATAATATTTCCGTCCAAGCACTTATGAACTTAAACGATCTAACGAGTGAACTAATTTTCCCTGGTGATGAACTAAAAATACTTGACGGGGAAGCAGATGATACAAACGAGGAAGAAAAGATAGTCGCAACGGCACCTGTAACTGCACCGACGACTCGAACAGCGCCGACACAAAAACCTAATGTTTCACAACCTGTAGAACAACCGGAAGAAGATGTACAAGTCTCTTCAGCGGGAGAAGAAGCTGTAAAAGAGATGACAGTGACGGCAACCGCTTATACCGCTTATTGTACAGGCTGTTCAGGAACAACTGCAATTGGCATAGACTTACGTGCAAATCCGAATCAGCGTGTTATTGCCGTCGATCCACGAGTAATTCCACTCGGGACAAAGGTTTGGGTAGAAGGCTACGGCGAGGCAATTGCTGGCGATACTGGCGGCGCAATTAAGGGAAATAAAATCGATGTCTTTATTCCATCACAAGAAAGCGCAATGGCATGGGGCGTTAAAACTGTTAAAATTAAAATATTAAACTAAGAAGATGTGTAACATCAGAGAAACCACCTAACATTTGTACAGAGATGTTAGGTGGTTATTTATTGAACCTAATTTATAAGAGAATACATATTTTTAAATTTTAAATATTTCTTCGCGATTTTTTTGTGGATAGGATGAGTAGATGGTATACCTAAGTATTTTACGATAACTTCATGGATTGTGTGTTTTTGAATTGCTTGTTTCAATTCAAGGGCTTCTGGATCTTCAGCATGATCATATAGTAGGGCTGCAGCGAGTGCATTCGTCAGATTGGAAACATCTAATCCTAAGTTGTATGTCAGTAGTGTAGGACGAACGAGCCGGTCGTTTATCGATAGTTTACGAATAGGGGAACGACCGACGCGGACAATGTCATCTGTTAAATAAGGGTTTGCAAAGCGTTTTAATGTTTTATGAATGTACTGTATATGTTCTTGTTCGTCGAAGTCATGCTTTTCAATTAACATGTCGCCAGTCTCTTGCATGACTTTTTTTATATTTGTTAATAATTTTGGGTCTGTCATCACTTCATGAATCGTTGTATAGCCATTTAGGTAACCTAAATAAGCTATCGAGCAATGCCCTGTATTGACCGTAAATAACTTTCTTTCAATAAATGCTTCAAGGGAGTCTACTAACTGTACACCTTCTATTGGCGGTAGTCCTTCAAGCATCGCAGAACGGTCAATTACCCATTCATAATATGGTTCAACAGTTACTTCGAGAGGATCTATATGATGTTTGGTAGGAACAATTCGATCGACAACGGTATTTGGAAAGGCGACAAAACGTGATGCCTTATCATGATATTCTTTTGGGAGATGTTCATAAACGGATTTCTTTAGTTTTGTACTACTTTGAATGGCATTTTCACATGCAATAATATGCAGCGGTTCGGTATTATTTGTTTGAAATCGATAGCAAATACCTAATGCAATTTTTGAGGCGATATTCGGCAAATTACTTACGCCAACAGCTGTTGTAATAAGATGTGCTTTAGCAATATGTTTTGCGACGGCGTTTTTATTTTGGGAAGAGACGGCTGTGACATTTTGGACTAGTATCCGCTCTTTATGTTGGCTAGCTAGATTAACGGGGTATTCATTTCTTTGTTGAAGCTCGGAGATTTTCTTTTTATTGCGTGTAACAAAGGTGACATCATAACCGGATTTCGTCAGCATAAGACCGATAAAGCCTCTTCCAATGTTTCCTGCTCCGAAATGGACAGCTTGAGGCTTTTGGAGACTGGTGGTTGCCTGTGATTTGTTTAAATTAATCAAAGATATTCACGCTCCTTTAGAATTAAATGGTTTTTTGTGCAAAGCAATCTATAAGATTTTGTAATGGATAGTGTTCTAAAGATTCGATTGTGTGATGTCCTTGGCTAAACGGTAATTGTTTCGTAATTGTATTTTTAATGACAATTGTATGAAGACCTGCTGCTACTGCTGCTCGTGCTCCATTTGGTGAGTCTTCGATAGCGATTGCTTCATGTGCTTGCACACCTAATTGTTCTAATGCTTGTAAATAAAGTTCTGGATCGGGTTTAACGTTTTTTACAGTATCGGATGTACAATAGCATTCAAAATAGCTTTCAAGTCCGAGTAAATTAACGAATTTATCAATCCATTCGCGGTGTGAGCTACTAGCTAAGCCGATTTTTAAACCAGCTTGTTTTGCTTCTTGTAGAAGGTTTAAAATACCGGGACGTATTGTTTCTTTTTCAATCAGCTTTTCGTAGTTGTTGAGTATGGATGTTCTAAATTCTTCTAAATCTAATGAAATATTGTGGTGTGTCATTAAGTACGTATACGGATTAAAAGATTCTAGGCTAGTTCCGAGGCATTGTGAATACGTTTCTAACGATAAGTCGACACCGTATTGTTCGTAAGCATTCTTGAATACTACATACCAAGCTGTTTCTGTATCAATAATCGTTCCATCAAAATCAAAAATAATGGCTTTCATCATGTTATCTTCATCCCTTCCTTTTTCTGTAATATTGATAAAAATACCGTAACATTAAATAATTTACATTTCAAGTATTCCGAAAAGGTATCGAAAATATTTCCATCTATCTCAAATTGAGATGATAGCGAGCGTGTAAGCAATGGAAGCGGTATCAAAAAACGTGGTGAATTGTTATAAAATGTATCTATTTTCCTAAAAGAAACGGAAGGTCCTAGTTTTTATTTGCATCACGGTTATTTTTTGTCTGACGAGCTTACTATTAAATAGAAACGTATTTAGAAAGTGTAATAGTGGGTGGAACTATCACCTTTTAACAAGAATAATATAAACTAAGTAATAATATTGCTGTTATTCGTAGGTGTTGATAGGGAAGTATAAGGTGAAAATCGTTCGAAATAGAGATACGAAAAGGGATGAGATATAGTGACAGAACAAATGGAGTATTATAAATTTCTTAGACAATATGTAGGGACGCAGCCTTTAATTTTACCTGGTTCCGTAGTTATTATTCGAAATGAACAGGGCGAAGTGCTTTTACAAAAAAGGCCTGAAGGAAAATGGGGATTGCCTGGAGGATTGATGGAACTAGGTGAAAGCTTTGAACAAGTAGCTGAGCGAGAAGTGTTTGAGGAAATTGGTTTACGCGTAAGCAATTTAAAAATGCTACATGTATTTTCAGGGGAAGATTATTACTTGCAAACGCCAAATGGAGATGAGATGTATTGTGTGACAGCTGTATTTACGACGAAAGATGTAACAGGCAGTCTACAATTAGATGCATCTGAAAGTCTGGAAGTACAGTACTTTAACGTTGAACAGCTCCCTGAACAAATGGTAGGAAGCCATCGTAAGTTTATTCAT
>JBJEFO010000025.1:0-7386 GCA_051874135.1 Lysinibacillus sp. | reverse complement strand
TGTAGCTGAATAAGTAACTGTATGTAAATTACAAAATATGAGAGGGGCTGCTTCAGGGCAGCCTCTTTCTGTTTGGTTGTATGATAAGAAAGGCAGATTCTATTTTGGCTCTTCGCCAAAATATGTGGTTGACATTTAGTTAAATAAAAGATTTCATAGCCATTCGCGCCTACCACCAAACTAGCCGGGAGCCAACTGTATTGTCTCTCACGGTTCGTTCTGCGGCAGGCAAAGCGCGAATGCTACGGACTTGAATAATGTTCTAATATAGAAATAATTGTTTCGAAATTTACTCATTATAAGAACATACTAAAATTATTATGATGTCGCCCTATCGGTACGACAGATGGAGAATGTGATACCGGATCTTGAATGACCATACAGTCGAGACCAAAAATATCTTTGATTAATGAACTTGTAATGACCTCGGCTGGTGTGCCTTCCGCTACGAGTTTACCTTTATGCAGTGCAAAAATATGGTCTGCATAACGGGCTGATAAGTTAATATCATGGAGAACCATAACAATCGTTGTGCCGTATTTTTTATTTAAGTCCGTTAACATATCGAGTATTTCTACTTGATATGTTATATCTAAATATGTTGTCGGCTCATCTAAAAACAGGATATCCGTCTGTTGCGCAAGTGCCATCGCAATCCACACACGCTGTCGTTGCCCACCAGAAAGCTCATCAATATGACAATCGGCGAACTCTGTTATATTCATGATTTCCATTGCTTCTGCAACTGCCTCATAGTCCTTCTTTGTCCAGCCCTTTAAAAAAGTATGATGCGGAAATCTTCCTCGTCCAACTAAATCCGCCACTGTAATTCCCTCTGGTACAATAGGCGATTGTGGTAAAAGCCCTAACACCCTCGCTAATTGCTTTGGTGGAATTTTATGAATTGGTTTATCATCGAGTGTCACTTGTCCAGACGTAGGCTTGATTAACCGCGCCATCGTTTTTAACAGCGTCGATTTCCCGCACCCATTCGCCCCAATAATAATGCTAATTTCATTACTTGGAATAGTCACACTTATATCATGTAAAATCGTTTTATTGTCGTATCCAGCAGTGACATGTTCAGCTTGAAATGTGTGTGTTGGTTTCATTATAAATCTCCCTTTCGATTGATTTGAATTAATAAATAAATCAAGTAAGGTGCACCGAGAATGCCGGTAATAACGCCTACAGGATATCTAGCAACAAAGGCAAATTGACCAATTAAATCCGCTGCCAATACTAAAATAACCCCGACCAAACCGGCTGGAATAATATTCGAAAATCCAACACCAACTAATCTTTTCGCAATTGGCCCTGAAAGGAATGCAACAAATGCAATCGGACCTGTTGTCGCTGTAGCTAGCGCAATAATAAGTACTGAGCTGATGATCAGTATTAACCTTGTCTTATTTGTATCAACACCAAGTGATGTAGCCGCTTGCTCACCTAACTCTAGCATTTCTAATCGTTTACCGAAGAAAATAATGATTGGCGCAAAAATACAAACTGTAATGATTAACGGATAAATATTATCCATCTTCGCACCATTTAAGCTACCACTGAGCCAGCGCATTGCCGTTGGAAGATCATGCGTGTTACCGATCAGCATTAAATAATTGATTACCGCAGTCAACATCGCCTGAATGCCAATTCCGATTAAAATTAATCGACCAATTGAAAAGGATGCGCCTTTTGATAAAAAATAAATGACTAATGCGGTAGCAAGCCCGCCTACAACTGAAGCAATCGAAACGATTGTATTGCTAGCCTGTAACACAATAATACAAAAAACAGCCGCTGCACTTGAGCCAGCTGTTATACCGATGACATTGGGGTTCGCTAAAGGATTACGCAACATCGTTTGAAATATATAGCCACCAACACCAAACGCAAACCCTGCAAATACCCCTGCAATCATACGTGGCAAACGGATCGTACCAACTGCAAATGACGCACCCTTAACCTGTTCACCTAGCAACACGCTTATTACGTCTTTTACAGGATAAATCGTATTACCGAGCATTAACATTGTGCTACAAAGTGCTAACGCAATAACCGCCAATATCGATGTCACGAATATAAAACGGCGCTGTCTTCTTAATCTCGAGTTCATTATTGAATTCATTGTTTCATTCATCATAATGCACGCATTTTCGCTTTCATTGTAATTAAAATTAATATCGGTGCACCAATAAATGCCGTCACAATGCCAACCTCTAGCTCACCAGGGCTACCGAGTAACCTTCCACAAACATCTGATATCGTTAAAATAATCGCCCCTGAAAGTGCTGACATTGGGATGACATAACGTAAATCTGGTCCTATCACGAGTCGAATGAGATGGGCAGCTAGTAAACCAATAAAGCCAATCGGACCTGCTAGTGCCGTTGCAGCACCGCATAATAGCACGCCCCCAAAAGCCGCAGCAAATCGAATAGCACCCGTACGTACGCCTAATCCTGTTGCCACATCATCCCCTAATGCTAATGCATTTAATGCTGGAGCAGTAAAAATCGCTATTAGTATTCCTACTATTAGAAATGGAATAAACAGAGAAATAGAATCCCAGTTTCCTGCACCGACACTTCCAACTTGCCAAAACCTGAATTGGTCCATTACATTCGTACGAGGAATCATCACCGCCGTAACGAGTGAAGACAATATCGCACTTGTAGCTGCACCTGCCAAAACAAGTTTAAGCGGTGTAGCACCGCCACTTCCCATCGAACCAATGCCAAATACAAAAATAGCGGTGATAATCGCCCCCGCTATTGCCAGCCAAATATATTCATTTGCCGAACTAATATTGAAAAAGGCAATCCCACAAACGACAAAAAGAGATGCCCCTGTATTTACACCTAATATACTTGGATCTGCAATAGGATTACGCGTAACTGATTGCATAAGTGCACCGGAAACACCTAATGCCGCACCACACATCAAACTAAATATCGTTCGTACAATTCTTTGCCGCACAACATTGGCCTCATGCGACTGGACGTCTGGATGGAATAAACCATCCAGAACATCTGTCCACTCTACCATCCGAGAACCAAATGCAAGCGAGGCTAAAATACATACACCGAGTAAAATTATTAGGAGTATGAAAACTTTCGTAAATTTTCTTGGAGCAAGTACCTGCTTTTTTTCTGAAACGGATGATTTGTTCATATTATTTCAACTTTTTCGCAACATCTGAGATTAAAGATAAGTATTCATCAATTGTATATTCAATTGATAATGGATTTGGATTACCAGCTGCTGCTAGTGGTGTATTGTCTCCAATAATTACGACAGAACCATTTTGAATGGCTGGTACTTTTCCTAAGATTGGATCAGCTTGAAGCGCTGCTAATGTATTGTCATCGCCATATGCAATGAAGATTTCTGTATCATTCAGTGCATCCGCATTTTCAGCACTTAATTCGATATAGAAACTAGATTCATCTGTAATTTGTTCTTTAACACCCTCTGGATAAGCCATACCAATCTCTTCAAGGAATTCTCCACGAGGATCCCCCGGTGTGTATACGTAAAACTTCGATAAGTCCGTCACATTAAACATAGCAAATGCTGCTTTTTTCCCTTTAATTTCAGGATACTTATTTGCTGTGTCTTGAATTAACTGTTCAGTATTAGCGATTAGCTGTTTGCCTTCTTCTTCCATCCCCATACCTTTCGCATTGTATAGTATTTGGTCACGCCATGTAATGACCCATGGAATTTCCGGATATGCAACAACAGGCGCAATTTGGCTTAATGTATCATACTCTTCTTGCGTAATACCTGAGTATGCAGCAAGAATCACGTCTGGATTTGAATCTGCAATAGCTTCGAAGTCTAAGCCGTCAGTATCTTGGAAAATGTTTGGATTTTCTTCACCAAGTTCTTTTAATTTTTCAGCAGTCCAAGGTAGCATGCCACTATCGTCTTGCACACCATAGTTTGCCGCTGAGAAGCCTACTGGTACAACGCCTAATGCAAGCGCCACATCATGGTTTGCCCATGCAACTGTTGCCACACGCTCAGGCTTTTCTTCAATGACCGTTTCACCAAAAGCATGTTTAATGACGATTGGATACTCCGTTGCTGTTTCTTCTGAAGTCGTTGTTTGCGGTTTTGATGTATCAGCTTCTTCTGAGCTCGATTCCTTATCTGCACAACCAACGAGGGCAAGTGAAAGAATTGAAATTAGTAACATTGTAAAAAATGAAAAATACCGTTTTGAATTCATTTTGAATTCACTCCCTTAATCAATTATTCAACTGATAATGATTATCATTAACGGTTATTAATATATATCTTACATAATAGCTTGTCAATATATAAAACGGATGTAATATGTGGTAATGAGGGGTTTTTAGTGTGGGTACATAAAAAAAGAATGTATTATTTAGCATACATCCGTAATTTTATATTCACCCTATTCTTAACAACTTCCTCAATGTATATACTTTTCATTCATCCACTTTAACAAGTCACTTACTTCACCTACATTCTTCATTTTTATTACTTTTACATGCCTAAAGAGCAATAAAGTGAAACTTCAATCAGTGGGATTTTGACGCACAGGACGTGCTAATGCCGACGTTGTCACACGGATGTGACGTTTTTAGTCGGCCATCCCCCACTGATTTATAAAGGAACTCAGGCTAAGCGCGCCACGTCGTGTGGCAACGCCTGAGTGACCAACGTCTTGTTGGCCTAACCAATCGGGCTTTTACGAGCAGTTGATCTCCCACCTACGCTTCTCGAATTCCTTAAGCCTTGAGGTGGGAGTCTTACTGCTCGTTAATGCGGGATAAAATTTATGTACAATTTTATGATAAAATGTGTAATACTTTACTTTTTGTAGCATTACATCAGGATTTACCGCATCTTTATAGATAAAACTGGAGGGAAATGTTTGTTATTCATTATATTTCAAAGCATTGTCGTAGCTATTGTAGCAGCAATTATTTTATCACCTATTATAGCGATTTTCTTTAAAAAGCAAGGTTATATTCGAGCAGTAAAAAATTGTTTCATTATTGTTTCTATCCTTCTCTCATTGATTGTACTGACAGCCAATATCACTACATATTTAGAGGATCAGCCGCACATTCAAAAGATGGATGAACAATATAACGAAGTAAAGGATATACTTCCGAAAACTACTTCTACAGAAAAGATTTTTGTAGAAGTATTTATTACAGGCATAAAAGAACGTGATCAAAATATTAGATATGTAATTAATAATTATAACGATAAAGACTTAAACGCCACTTTAGTCATTAAAAGACATAATAATGATCAGATTATCGCCGAAAAGCAAATCGATCTCAAATTATCAGCTAATGAAAAAGGATATTCATCTTACATACCAAAGTTCGGAAACTCAAAAGGTAGTGAAAAGAAAAATGAAAAATGGACGTATGAAATCATCAATTTGGAAGAGTTAAAATAATATTTCATTCGTTTAAATAGCCAGTACACTTCGCCTCATCGTCGTGTAAATCATCACTACAAAGAGCTGCTCAGCAAATTTCCTGAGCAGCTCTTTAAAATTAATGGGAATCATATGTCATGATTTTACATACAGAAGTATGAACTTAAATCGCCAATTTATCAAATAAAAACTTAGATTTCAATTTGCACGTCTAGCAATTTAAAATCAAGCATATTTGGGATTTCTCCTAATAGTGTTTGTGTATACTGACCATAGTCTACGTTTAATAATACCCCGGAAATAAACGACGCCATATTACTATTTAAAAATACAATCGGCTCAGCCATTTCACGTGATTCTGCCATACGCCCTGCTAGTCCAACAGATTTCATTAAATTTTCTTTACCGCCTGAAAGAATCGCAAACTCATCTGTTAAGCCAGACTGTGTTGCAGCAGGAAGTACACCGTTTACGCGCACTTTTTTCGCTGCGAAATCTTGCACAATCGAAGCAATATAATAGTTTAGTGCACGTTTGGAAAGCGTGTAACCTAAGCCACCTGGTTTGCTATTTTGATCCATCGCTTTTAGTGCAGCGACTGACTCTTCCCAACTATTTCGGTCGATAATCGGCTCTAATTCTTCACGATATTCTTGATTTTCCCAATTCCAACCTGCAGTTGACGTAATGAATGAAATTGCCCCACCTGGTTTCATTCGCTCTAACAAATACGTTTCTGTCATGTATTTATTTGCAATATAATTGACTGTTACAGTTGTATTGTAGTCTTGTCTAACACCAGCTACTCCAGCAATGCCAAAAAAACTATCAATTTCTTCTGGAATTTGTGCAAATGCTTGATCGATAGAATCTTTTTCTCCTAAACTAACTTGAATAAATTTCGTAAGACCTTCTGAAGTTGATTCAACAACGTCTAATGCATATACTTGAGCTCCTAAGTCTACAAGCATCTCCGCTGTTGCTTTTCCCATGCCAGAAGAAGCACCTGTTACGACACAAACCTTATTTTCATAACCAAAATAATCTTTCATTCATCTCAGCTCCTCGGATTTATCAAATTTAATTAACACCTAAACTAGAAAACTACTTAAAAACGGCTTTTGCATTGGATAATTCGTAAAAACCACGGATGCAGTGATACATACCAATAGCGCTTTCAAAAAACTACTCATTAATCTTTATTTCAGCACCGTTAATAATATTCATAAAAATTCTATTTCCACTTTAATATACGAATTTTTTATATTTTAGAGATGTAAAAGACAAAATTGTAATTGTTACAGAAGCGGTAAGGCGATTGCTACTACGTGATCTATTAAATATACGAACAGAGTTTTGGTTGATTGCCATGACCCAAATACAGCAAAAAACGGATTCAGAAAAACTATTCGTTTTCCAAATCCGTTTTTATTTTGGGCTTATCGGAAAGCCCCTACTAATGTTAATATGTCTATCCTTACTCCACGATTTGCATAACCGCTTGTTTTAAACGTGTAATGGCTTCATCGCTTGCTTGGGCACTTTCTTTTTTTACACCAATATAAAATTTACACTTAGGCTCTGTGCCAGATGGTCGAACACAAATCCATGATTCATCTGCTAACATAAATTTCACAACATCTGCTTTCGGTAAGCCGTTTACATTTCCCGCGCTATAGTCTTCCACCGCTACAACTTCTATACCGGCAAATTCCTTTGGTGCGTTGTTGCGGAAATTGTCCATAATCGATGCGATTTTTTGTTGTCCCTCTAAACCTTCAAACGTGAGCGAGACTAACGCTTCTTTATACGAGCCGAGCTCTTCATATAGCGTGTTTAGTGCATCTAATAAGGTCATGCCTTGCTTTTTATAATACGCGGCCATGTCAGCTGTTAACAGCGCAATTTGTACCGCATCTTTATCGCGTACAAAGTCACCTGCTAGATAGCCGTAG
>JBJEFO010000024.1:0-7423 GCA_051874135.1 Lysinibacillus sp. | reverse complement strand
ATTACGCTTGAATTGTACGTGCGATTTTTTCAGTTAAACGTACTGTTACTTTTGGTAAGACCATTTTAATCATCGGGTTTAATACAGCGCCTGAAATACCGCCAGCAGTTGCTTCAACTGTACCTATCATGTTTGTGCCACCAGCAACTTCTTCAGCTTGGAATTGACCACTACCTTTGAAGTTTTCTGTTAAGCCTATTAATGTAAATTTAATGTTGTTTGGCTCGTTGAACTCGATAATTTCAAGCTCCATTTTAACTGTTTTCTTAATACCTTTCATATTGCCTTCAAATGTCCAAACCGATTTTTCGTCATTAATTTGCTCATGCTCTTTGTATGCTGGAACTAATGTTGCCCATTTTTCGATTTTACTAACGAAGTCCCAAACTGTATCTACACTTAATGGAACGGTTACTGAGTGTGTTGCTTGTGCCATAACTATGCCAACTTTCTATGTATTTTACGTAAAATAATCTTTTTACAGATATAGTATTACACAAAAACACACGTTTGGAAAATAGTTATTTTTTAGTATCCTCCATGTTTCGTATAATGTCCTCTATAGTCGTTTTATCACCTTTTACAAAAGGCTTTGTTAATATTTCTCGACCTGCTATGTTCAGTGTAATTTCATCATTCTTTCCTTGTAGTCGCATATTTTCAAAAAATAGTTTCATTTTTACAAAAAAATAAGTGCAAACATGTTCGTTTACACTTTAAACGTTTTAATCTCGGTTAAATAAATACTTCCGTGCATCAGCTGCAACCCGACGTTCACAATCATCACAGGCAAATTTGCCGTTTCGATTTCGCTTATATTGTTGATATTTTACTGTACCTTCCACTATTTTGAAAGGTCTTTTACAATACCTGCAAATTGCTTCATAATAAATCAGATCATCCATACCGGTAACTCCTTTAAACTAACTGTTGCCTATTAGCTTACACGAAATCACGTTGACCATACATAAAAAAACGCCGTATTCACCATACTTTGGCAAATACGACGTTTTATTTACTCGTTAATGCGGGATAAAAAACGGCGTTGTTCCGCTTTAGAAAGCAACCGATTGTCGATTAATTCGTTTAATAACGTTCGTTTTTTTCTTTCCTCTAACCCCATCGATAAAATGAGTGCCCTCGCTTCTTTAACAAATGCAACGTACTCTTCAAATTCATCATCAAACTGTACCATCAAGCGGTCGCGAATATTTTTTGCTAACACAGGGCTCGCTCCTTCTGTTGAAACAGCGATGGAGAGTAAACCTTTACGCCCAACAGCAGGGAAATAAAAATTACTTTTCTCAGGATTATCAACAATATTCACGAGTTGATTTTGACGACAATCATAAGCTACTCGTTCATTGACCGCCTTGCGATTCGTAGCCGCAATGACTAGAAATGCGCCGAGACAATCGCCATCATCAAATGGGCGCCCAAGCCATTTAATACGCTCGTTTTCTGCGAGAGTCATTAGCTCCGGTAGCAGCTCCGGGCTAATGACCGTCACGTTTGCTCCTTCAGCGAGTAACGTTTGAATACGGCGGGAGGCAACTTTTCCGCCACCGATGACAATACATTTTTTATTTTGTAAATTTACACTAATCGGTAGCATCCTGTTACCTTCCTTTCTTTCCCTATTGTACGTGGAAGTTCGTACCGTCTGTTGTCGCTTTTACATAGCCTGCGCGGATAACGAAGTCGCCGAAGCGTTCACCTGCCGCGCGCTCTGCTGCATAGTGTGCTAAAATTTCGCTAAGCTCAGCTAAAATTTCTTCCTCGCCAATATTTTCACGATAAATTTTATTTAAGCGATCGCCTGTGAAGCCACCACCTAAATACATATTGTACTTACCAGGACCTTTACCGATAAAGCCGATTTCACCCATCGCTGCACGCGAGCAGCCATTTGGACAACCACTCATACGAATGACGATTTCTTCATCACGCAGTCCTACTTGATCTAAAATGACTTCAATTTTATCGATTAATGATGGTAAGTAGCGCTCTGCTTCTGCCATCGCAAGACCACATGTTGGGAGTGATACGCAGGCAATCGAGTTACGGCGTAAAGCTGAATAAAACTCACCTGCAGTAATATTATATTGCTTTAATAACTCATCAATTTTTTTCTTCTTCTGTGGTGAAACGTTACCAATAACAAGGTTTTGGTTCCCGGTTAAACGGAATTCACCTGTGTGTACTTTCGCGATTTCGCGTAAACCAGTTTTAAGCGGATAGCCTTCGAAATCTTTAATACGACCATTTTGGATAAATAATGTGTAGTGCCATTTGCCATCATCTCCTTTAGTCCAACCATAACGGTCACCCGTATGATCAAACTTGAACGAGCGAGCTTCTTGGATTTCCCACCCTAAACGGCGGTGTAATTCTTCCTTGAACCAATCTAAGCCGCGCTTATCAATCGTATATTTAAAGCGTGCATTTTTACGCTCTTTACGATTGCCGTAGTCACGCTGAATCGTAATAATTTTCTCCGCTGTTTCAAGTAGCTTGTCAGGTGTAATGAAGCCAATTAAGTGCCCTAACTGTGGATACGTTTCTAAATCACCATGTGTCATACCCATACCGCCACCAACTAATACGTTAAATCCAGCTAGCTTGCCATCTTCAACAATTGCGATGAAACCGATATCCTGTGAATAAATATCTGCATCATTATGCGGTGGGATTGCGATACCAATTTTAAATTTACGTGGTAAGTAAAGCGAACCATAAATCGGCTCTATTTCTTCCTGTGTATCAACCATCTTCTCACCATTTAACCATAGTTCATGATAAGCTGTCGTACGTGGTAATAAGTGCTCACTTAGTTTAGCAGACCACTGGAATACCTCTGCGTGTAGCTTCGACTGATACGGATTGGCGTTACACATTACGTTACGGTTTACGTCACCACATGCAGCCATGGAATCAAGTAATACTTCATTAATACCTTGCATGAAGCTTTTGACGTTCCATTTTAAAATGCCATGTAATTGGAATGCTTGGCGTGTCGTTAGTTTTAATGTGCCATTTCCTACTTCATCCGATAGTTTATCCATCACAAGCCATTGCTGTGCTGTTGCTACCCCACCTGGTGTTCGTACACGTACCATGAATTGATACGCTGGCTCAAGCTTTTGCTTCGCCCGTTCGTTACGTAAATCACGGTCATCTTGCAAGTAGCTTCCGTGGAATTTCATTAAACGGTTATCATCATCTGGAATACCCGAACTAATCGGATACTCCATTGTTTTTTCTAGCGTTCCGCGTAAATAATTACTTTCTTCTTTAATTCGTTCTACATCACTAAATGGTCCTTCTTGTGGTGGCAGTACAATTTTCTCTGACATAGGTCTTCCCCCTTAGTAAACATCACGTTGATAACGCTTCTGTTTCTGTAATTCTTTTAAATATTCAGTCGCTTCATCACGTGAAACGTTACGTTGCTGTTCGATTACTGTAATTAACGCTTCATGAACACTGTGTCCAAGTGTTTTTTCATCGCCACATAAGTACACAATTGCACCTTGTTCAATCCACTCATACAGCTCTTTTGCGTTTTCTAGTAAACGATGTTGTACATACACTTTTTCTTTTTGATCACGAGAAAATGCTACATTTATATTCGTTAATACGTCCGTTTTTAACCAATTTTGCCATTCTACCTGGTATAAGAAATCTGTTACAAAATGCTGGTCGCCGAAGAATAGCCAAGACTTACCTTCCGCACCTTGCTCTTCACGCTCTTGTAAAAATGAACGGAACGGCGCGATACCTGTTCCTGCACCGATCATAATAATTGGCGTAGTTGGTTCTGGTAATTTAAAGTTTGGATTTTGCTTCACGTAAACCGCTAATTGATCCCCAACTTCTACATTTGATGCTACATTACCCGAGACAACGCCTTCACGGTAACGACCTTCCTGCTCGTAAAATACTTTGCCGATTGTTACGTGCACCTCTTCCGGATAAGCTGCATAGCTACTTGAAATCGAGTATTCACGTGCAGGAATTTTACGTAGTTGCTCTACAAATTGCTGTGCTGTCCATGTCCACGGACCATATTTTTCTACAACATCAATAACGTCACGACCGTAAACGAAATCTTTTAACTGCTCGCGATCTTCAACTAACTTGGCTAATTGTTCATTTGACGTAAACGGTACGAATTTAGAAAGTAACGTTTTCGACAACGCCGTAATATCTAAATCGAATAACGCTTCTTTCAGCGATAGTGATGTACCATTAATCGAGACATTTGTTGACTCATCAAAATTTAATGCTGACACGAGTAAATCTACTATTTGTTCATTGTTTCGTGGGACGATCGCTAATACGTCACCTGGTTCATATGTGATACCTGAACCTTCAAGGGATAATTCTAAATGAATCGTCTCTTTATTTGATCCACGGCCGTTTAAATTAACTTTTTCTAATACTTCTGCGTAGAAAGGATTATTGCGCGAGTATTCATTGTTAATATTGCTAATTGGATTAGTTGGTTTTACAACCGTACTAGCACTCGTTGTCGCAATTGCGGCCTTCACTTGCTCAATCCAGCTATTCGCTGCTTCTTCAAAATCAACATCGCAATCGACACGTGGAACGATTGCCGTTGCACCTAAAGCTTTTAAGCGTTCATCGAAATCAATACCTGTTTTACAGAAAAATTCATAAGAAGTATCGCCAAGTGCTAAAACAGAATATTTTACATCCGTTAATTGCGGCGCACGCTTACTATGTAAATATTCATAGAAGCTAATTGCATTATCTGGTGGTTCACCTTCACCATGTGTGCTTGCTACGATAAATAAGTGATCTAATTTTTTTAAGTTATTCACTTTAAAATCAGCTGTTGATGCTACGGTTACTTTATTGTTTTCATCTTGAATAGCTGAAGCTAATTTGTGCGCTACCTTCTGGCTATTCCCTGTTTGTGATGCAAATAAAATCGTAATATCTTTCGTTTGTACTGGTGCTGTCTGTTGTTCCTGTACAGCAACTGGTACACTTACCGATGATACAGCAGTTAAATAACCTGTAAGCCATGCTTTTTGTTGCTCTGTTAAATTTGGAATTAACTCATTAAGCAGCTTTACTTGCTGCTCGGTAAATGGACTATTAATTACTTGTAATGTCACTTTTTTCGCTCCTCATTCACATTATTTCAAACGGATTTTTTCATTTCTTTCAATTTGTACGACATAATTGTCTTGAATCACGAGTGTAATGGAGCCGTACTGTATTGAATTAACGAGCTTTTTTACATTTTCCAATGTCAATTCAATATTTTCTTTACGTGTACTCATGAACATCTCTCCCCTTTTCAATCAATTGATGAATACGATCGACAAATACATGCTGAACTTGCTCATCATAACCAAGACAATTACATAGTATGATTGCTTGATTTATTTCTTGAACCCCTGCAATTTTCGTTTCAATATGTTGCTTTAGTAGCCCTGAAAATAAAAGATACGGAATAATAAATGTTTTGCGATTTTCCGATGCTAGCCGCTGCAACGACTGTTCAAAGGAAACGCCTTTTCCGTACAAGAAGCACGTAGCGACTTCGTGTAAATCCACTTTTTGCTTAAGCCGGTTCGCTATTTGTACTAAATCCCTTTCCACTGCTGGATCGCTACTGCCGCGCCCAATTAATAGCACGTTTGCACCTATCAGCTCTTCATTTACTTCGAGTAGTCGTTGATGTAACGTTTCCACTAAACGGTCATCAATGCCAAATGCATCCCCAATTGTAAACTCTACGTGTGGAAATTGTTTTTTCGCTTCAGCTATTTCTGCTGGAATGTCTTGATTTAAATGATTTGCTGTTAATAGCAATATAGGGGCAACCGCAATTTTAGTAGCGCCTTGCTGTACACATTGTGTAACCCCTTGTAAAATGGTCGGTTCCGCTAACTCTAGAAAACTTACTTCTTGAATAGGGATAGCTACTCGCGACTTTACGTTATGAATAAAACGCAGTGCTTCATCAATCCCTGCCTTCACGCGGCTCCCATGCGCAACGTATAAAATTGCTTGCATCGCCTCACACCTCTTACACTGAAATTTCTTGACGTAGTTGCTTATAATACTGCTCTTTTTCATACCATTGAATTTTCTCACGTACGTTAACGACGTCTCCGATAATAATCATGCTCGGATTTTCAACTTGTTCATTTTTCACGATATTAACGATTGTATTTAACGTTCCGGTTACTGTTCGTTGCACTTCTGTTGTCCCCCAATGAATGAGTGCAACAGGTGTATCAACTGATTTCCCGTACTTCGTTAATTGCTGACAAATATATGGTAAGTTGCCAACGCCCATATAAACAGCTAGTGTATCGATACCTACTAAGCTTTCCCATTTAATCGAGTCATCTTTTCCTTCGCGCATATGACCTGTTACAATGGCAAAGCTTGAGCCGTAATCACGATGTGTTACCGGTATGCCTGCGTATGCCGGTGCTGCAATACCAGATGTAATGCCCGGCACAATTTCAAATGGAATATTTGCTTCAGCAAGCACCTCTGCCTCTTCTGCGCCTCTGCCAAATACGAATGGATCTCCACCCTTTAAGCGTGTCACGATTTTATCTTTTTTACCGTGTTGTACGAGCAAACTATTAATTCGATCTTGAATGACGCCGTGGTAGTTCGGTAGTTTTCCAACAAAAATTAATTCAACGTCTGGCTTTGCATGTGCAAGTAGCTGTTTATTAATTAATCGATCATATAAAATCACATCTGCTTGTTGAATAGCACGAAGCCCTTTTACAGTAATTAAATCCGGATCTCCTGGACCCGCCCCTACTATATATACTTTCCCCATTGATATACCTCCCTTTAGGTACGAAAAAGGCAATTTTAATCCTATCTTTGTACAAAAATAAAATTAAAATTGCCTCTACTTGTTATAGTCAGCAATTACTTCTGATGCGAATTCACTAAATATTTCTAACAAATTCGAATATTAACAATATAATAATCTTATAATCCCTACAAGTCAACTATGTTTTTAGGGTTTTTTATTTAATTTTCCAGAGCAAGTAAAAAACTCATGCAAAAATATGCACGAGTTAATGTTTTCACTTATTTATAAAGGCGTTCTAAATCTTGATAGTCTTGCATGTACCTGCCACCATCTGCTACTGCAGAATGGTACAGTGCCTTTACAGCCAGATTCTTCTCAAGTTCCATTTCCTTTTTCATCGTCTTTAATTCATCATGTAATTCACGATGCTCATTAATTAATTTTAACATAATTGATTTATTGTATTTCATTTTACACGTCCTTAGTTTGTTACTCGATATGAGCAAAAATGAATGCTGAAAATACCAATAATAAAAAGTCTAGAATAAAGATTCTCCACTTTTGATTGCCCTCAGTCGTTCGCGCTAGCCGCCAAAC
>JBJEFO010000023.1:4898-7427 GCA_051874135.1 Lysinibacillus sp. | reverse complement strand
AAAGTAGGGTCCTCTTTTGCTTCGTTATATGCTTTTTCAAGCTCTATTAATGGGGTCATTAAAGTTTCCGGTACGAATTGTCCGCCGTATGCCCCGAAACGCCCTGTCGTTGTTGTCATTGTGTATTCGCTCCTTTTGCTGCTTGTAAAAAGCTTTGTATTAATGAAGAATCTTTTACGCTATCTTTTTCCACACCGCTTGAAACATCGACAGCGAATGGCTGTACGAGCCCAATTGCCTGTGCAATATTCGATGGATTTAGTCCACCTGCTAGTATTACTTTTTCACGTGGAATATTTGATTGTTCAAGTAGTGACCAGTCGAATGTATGCCCGCTACCGCCGCGGTAATCTGTACCTGGTGCATCAAATAAGTAATAATCGACATTGTAGCTAGCGGCATTTAGCACGTCTTCAGCGTTACGAATAGAGAAGGCTTTGATGGCCGGCAATCCGATATGTTGAATAAATGCATTCGTTTCATCGCCGTGATACTGAATGTAATCAAGCGGCACTTTTTCGTATACGTCTTTTAAAAAGGCTTCGTCTGCATTGACAAATACCCCTACCTTTTTGACAGTTGCAGGGATATGTTTTGCTAACGCCTGAGCCTGTTCAATCGATACTTGACGCTTGCTTGGGGCAAAGACAAAGCCGATAAAATCTGCCCCTGCATGAACGGCTGTTTGTACGTGCTCCGGTTCTTTTAAACCGCAAATTTTAACGAATGTCATTTCGTTTCGCCAACTTTCAGCTCGATTTGCAGTGATTGAAGGTCTGCAACGACATTACCACTTCGCATTAACGATTCACCAACTAATACAGCTTTTGCCCCGTAACTCGCAACAAGTGCTGCATCTTGTTCATTCCAAATACCACTTTCTGAAATAAATGCAATATCGTCACGGTTAAATGCACGGGCAATCGTTTCTGTTTGTTTTAAATCAACTTCAAACGTTTTTAAATTGCGGTTATTTACACCGATAATACGTGCATCGATTGCTAAAGCACGGTCAAGCTCCTGTAAATCATGGACTTCGACAAGTACTTCAAGTCCGTTTGCAGTTGCGTACCCGTGCAGTCTAGCTAACGCTTCATCTGTTAATGCAGCAACAATGAGTAAAATAACGGATGCACCGGCTGCTTTCGCATAATCGATTTGCACTTCATCGATAATGAAATCTTTACATAACACAGGAATATTTACTGCATTCGCAACTGCGTTTAAATCTGCATAACAACCTTTAAAATATTTCGTTTCGGTTAATACCGAAATACAAGCAGCCCCTGCTTTTTCGTACTGAGTTGCTTGCTCTACTGGTTCAATATGTGTCGCAATATCGCCCTTGGAAGGGGAGGCACGCTTCATTTCTGAAATGACTTGCAGGCGGTTTGCGCGAATGAGCGTTTCGTAAAGGGAAGGGCGCTTTTTCTCGATTGTGTCAAATTGTGGAGCATTCGCTTTTAACCCGGGCAATTCCGTTTTTTTATGGTCAATGATTTGGTCTAAAATCGTCATACGTTCGTACCTACTTCCTTCATTTTTTGACTATAGGCTACTACCGCATTTAATTTATCCATTGCACGTCCTGAGAAAATGCTATCCTTCGCCATTTCAATACCTTCTTTCATCGTCTCTGCTAAACCGTATGCAAAGAAGCCAATCCCTGCATTTAATACGACGGTGTCAAAATATGCACTTTGTTTACCGGCAAGTAGTTCACGTAAAATGACCGCATTTTCCTCAGCATTGCCACCACGAATTGCTTCAAGCGGCTGAGGTGTTAAACCAACATCTTCTGCGCGCAGTTTAAATGGTAAAAGGTCGCCATGATCAAGGAGCACAAACGTATTTTCACCTTCTAGTGATGCTTCATCCATGCCACGAGCACCAGATACAACCATCGCGCGCTTGCGGCCGAGCATATGAAGAACTTGGGCATAATCCGTCGTAAATTCAGGGCGGTTAATGCCTACAAATTGCGTTTGTAATGGCACGGGATTTGTTAATGGACCGACCATATTAAAGATTGTCGGCTTGCCGATTGCACGACGCACTTCACCGATACGGCCGAGTTTTGGGTGCATGTTTGGTGCATGTAAGAAGGCAATACCTTGTTGTTTTAATAGTTCTGTTGTTTGCTCTAGGTTCGATAAAAGGCCGATACCGAGCGCTTCCAATACGTCTGAACTACCAGATAAGCTAGAGATTTTTCGGTTACCATGCTTGGCAACGAGCAGTCCGCCACCAGCTAACACGAAAGCAGACGTTGTCGAAATATTAAAGCTTTGTAATCCGTCACCACCCGTACCGCAGTTATCGATATAAATGCCTTCCGGAACATCGACTTGTACTGCATGGGAGCGCATGACAGAAGCAAGACCGGCTACTTCGTGTGCCGTTTCACCCTTTGCACTTAATGCGAGAAGGAAGGCCGCAATTTCCTCTTTCGGTGTGGTGTCATTAAAAACGAGCTGAGCAGCTAATACCATTTCATCAAATAATAGGTGCTCACCACTTTGCACACGC
>JBJEFO010000023.1:0-4798 GCA_051874135.1 Lysinibacillus sp. | reverse complement strand
CATTTCTGCATCAATATTTGTATGAATGACTGTTAATTCATCTTTTACGTGATCGTAAATGACGATTGTGTCATATACTTGAAAATGGACAGCCGGAATCGTACTTTGCTCACGATTGAAGCGAATAGTACCAATCGCTCCACCTGTGAACGGGTATTCCGTGTGATTAGAAACACGAGGCATTACTTGCTTTAATGAACGAACTAAATCGCCTTCATAGCTATATGACTTTCCTGTTAGGTGCGATATTTCCGTTAACGTAGTACCCGATCCAGTGTATGTTTTTCTTGGGTTTGCTCCAATGAATGAATAGCGTCCCGTCGTTTCGTGTTTAGAAGAACTTTCTAGCAAAAACTTTCGTGTCCCTTGTAAACGGTTAAATATTAATACTGGCGTCAAGCAATCACCGTTTACCTTTTTTATAGTCGTACGTAATTTGTGTTTAATCATTATTTTCACTCCGCTCCTGTAAAATGAAAAAAGTCCCCTACAAAAAGCGTAAAAACTTTTTGTAGAGGACGATATGAACCGCGTTGCCACCTCAAGTTGAAGCTATAAAAAGCTTCCATCTCAAATCTCGTAACGTGAGATACCCCGTTCGCCAACTCGTGCTAGCGACTCTCGTAAGGCCCATTCACAAGCGAAAATGACACGTTCCCACCAACCACGTGCTCTCTAGACATTTTGCTACTCGCTACTATTCTTACTCATCAATTTGCTCAGCTATTCTATCTCACCTTGCTCTAATGGCGATTACAGCTACCTGTAACCTTCAACCAACCCGAACAAAATAATTAAAATAATTGTACGAGGAAAATATCTATAAGTCAATATTTTCAGAAAATAATAATGTAAAAAATCGAACGATGCATGCACCGTTCGATGAAAAATTTTAAATTAAATTTTTGAAGTTCAAACGACTATTTAATAGGTACATAATCGGCGCACCTACTAATAGCACGATAAATTCACCAACAGCACAATACAGCCATGTAATCCAGAATGGGAACTCTAATACAATGTTTAATTCAATTGCGATAATAAACATCGTCGCTGCAAATAAAAATGAGTTGATGATTAAACGCGCCCATATATTTTTCACGAATTTACATATCAAAATAAGTAAACCGAGCGTGATAATCGAATGACCGACACCAAAAATAATATCCATCACACCGATTGTTGAAAATAGTGCGTTTGAGATTAGTACACCTAGTACGACACCAATGAAATAGCGCGGGTTAAAGGCGACTAAATGGTTGAAAATTTCTGCAATACGGAACTGAACTTGCCCGAAGCTAATGGCAGAAAAAATGAGTGTGACAACGATATAAAGTGCAGCAATAATTGCACTCGTTGCCATAAATTTAACCTTCATATAAAATTCCTCCTAGTTTTTTTACGTGGGATGGTTTCGAACCACGGTGCTTTAGCACAAGATAATATTCTATTATATTATGCAATAAACGTCAAATAATTAATAGGTTATTCTGTTTTCTGGCAATTAATTGTTCGAAAACTGACAAAAAATATTTATGATAGATAAATGATGTTTTTAAAAGAAATTAATCACTTGAGGCAGAAAAGCATAAAAAAGTCATTCGGAAATAGGTTTTTTCTTGTTCAGAAAATTCATAATGTTATTGACTATCAGTTAATATGCATGTAAGATAGCGATAAATTCCTACTTTGCCAAGTTGAATCGACAAAGTATAAGAAAAGATAAATCGTTCTAGGGGGACACGAGAGATGGCTATGACATTAAAGAAATTTTCGTTTTTATCGTCAGCAGCACTTGCCTTAATGCTTGCGGCATGTGGCAGCAGTGACACAGATTCGGCGAATGAATCAACAGACAAAGGTTCGACAGATGGCGATGCTACAACAGAAGAAACGTACGTAATTGGTGTAACACAAATTGTAGAGCATCCATCTTTAGATGCAGCATATGACGGCTTCCAAAAAGCGCTTGAGGACGCTGGATTAGACGTAGAATATAAATACAATACAGCAAACGGTGATAACAGTGCGAATATGTCTATTGCACAAACACTAGTAGGTGATGGCGTAGATTTAATTTTTGCTAACTCAACACCGTCAGCACAGGCTGCTAAATCAGCAACAAGTGATATTCCGATTGTATTCACATCTGTTACAGATGCAGTAGGTGCGGAGTTAGTTTCCTCAATGGAAGCACCAGGCGGGAACGTAACAGGTACGGTTGACTTACATCCTGACACAATCGCAAACACAGTAGCATTTTTAAAAGATGAGCTAGGTGCGAAAAAAGTAGGAACAGTGTACAACACAGGTGAGCAAAATTCGATTGCTCAAGTAGAACAAATAAAAGCGGCTCTTGAAGCGGAAGGCATTGAGTTAGTAGAAGCAGCTGTATCAACTTCTGCTGAAGTAAAATCAGCGACAGAATCATTACTTGGTAAAGTAGATTCTTTCTATATCATTACAGATAACACGGTTGTATCAGGACTTGAGGCGGTAATTGATGTAGCTAATGCAAATAAATTACCGTTAATCGTTGGTGAGATGGATTCAGTAGCACGCGGTGGTTTAGCAGCTTACGGCTTCGAATACTATGACATCGGTTATGAAGCAGGTCAAAAAGCAGTTGAAATTTTAGCGAATGGTAAATCAGCAGGCGAAATTCCAGCGACATACCCAGCGAACTTAAAACTAGTAATCAATAAAGCAACAGCAGAAAACCTAGGCCTTGAAATTAAAGAGTCTTGGAATGCAGAAGTGATTGAATAAAATTTAGGAGATGATTCAAGATGTTTACAGCTCTTTTCGGTTCTGTTGAGCAAGGAATCATCTATGCAATTATGGCACTCGGAGTGTATTTAACATTCCGAGTGTTGGATTTTCCGGATTTAACGGTTGATGGAAGCTTTGTAACAGGGGCTGCAACAGCAGCGGCAATGATCGTGCTCGGTTATAACCCTATCATTGCTACATTAGTCGCGATAGTAGCTGGATTTATTGCAGGATGTATGACAGGACTTTTACACACAAAAGGGAAAATAAATCCATTGCTATCAGGGATTTTAATGATGATCGCCTTGTATTCGATTAACCTTCGAATTATGGGGACGACACGTGAAAATGCGACGGGGATATCTAATGTTCCTTTATTAACACAAGATACGCTATTTTCACAGTTTCAAAATTTCTGGTCTAGTTTAGGAATTGATACTGCGATTAATGATATGCTACGTGGTATGGGATTCACAACAGTGCCGACAACATACGGTACAATTTTAATCGTATTAGTTATTACAATCTCGATTAAATTTATTGCAGACTGGTTCTTAAAAACAGAGGTAGGTCTTGCGATTCGTGCAACAGGGGATAATAAACGAATGATTCGTAGCTTCTCTGCAAACACAGATTCATTAATTATCCTTGGCTTAGGTTTATCGAATGCGATGGTTGCATTTGCAGGGGCGTTAATTGCTCAATACTCTAAGTTCTCAGATGTCCAAATGGGTGTTGGGATGATTGTTACAGGCCTTGCTTCTGTTATTATCGGGGAAGCGATTTTCGGAACAAAAACAATTATGCGTACGACGCTTGCGGTTGTTGCGGGTGCGATTATTTACCGTATTATTTATGCGCTTGCACTTCGTATCGATTTCTTAGATACAGGGGATATGAAGCTAATTACAGCAATCATCGTTATTTTAGCATTAGTAGTTCCACAAATAATTGATAAACGAAAAGAGAAAAAACGGAAGGCTAAACGTATTGCAGAAAGTAAATCTTCAGTGCAAGGAGGTAATCCACTTGCTTAAGTTAGAAGCCATTAACAAAATTTTTAATGAAGGTACACCGGATGAAAAGGTAGCCTTAGATAATATTAATTTACATCTTGCACCAGGAGATTTCGTGACGATTATCGGTAGTAACGGGGCAGGGAAGTCGACGATGATGAATATGATTTCAGGTGCATTAACACCTGACTTCGGTGTCGTATCGATTGATGACAATGATGTAACACGTTTACCAGAGTATAAGCGTTCTCATTTTATCGGTCGTGTATTCCAAGATCCGATGGCAGGTACAGCGCCATCGATGACAATTGAGGAGAACTTAGCAATTGCTTATTCGCGAAATGCTAAGCGCGGACTTCGATTTGGTGTCGATAAAAAGCGTCGTGAGTTTTTTAAAACGTCGCTGGAGCGTTTAGGGCTGAACTTAGAAAATCGCTTGTCTGCTAAGGTAGGTTTACTTTCAGGTGGTGAGCGCCAAGCTCTTTCACTATTAATGGCGACATTTACAAAGCCGTCAATTTTACTGTTAGATGAGCATACAGCCGCACTTGACCCGTCTCGTGCTGAACTGATTACACGCTTAACGAAGGAGCTTGTTGAAGCGGATCACTTAACGACATTAATGGTTACGCACAACATGCAACAAGCGCTTGACCTCGGTAACCGTCTCATTATGATGGATAAAGGGCAAATTATTTTAGAAGTTGGCGAAGACAAGAAGCCAGGCTTAACAATTCCAGATTTAATGGCCGAATTCGAACGCATTCGCGGCGAGAAAATGAACTCAGACCGCGCGTTACTAGGCTAAAATAAGGCACGTATAGAAAACGATTCATTTTTCTATACGTGCTTTTTTGGCGTTTCAGCACGAATTCTTTTATTCCTCAGGAAATAAATTTCACCAAATTTCGAGTTTGGCACATTTTGGAGGAATGCTAAACGAACCGCCGAAATTTTAGGGGAGGAGGGATGAGAATGATTATGTTAGAAAGGGCTGTGCCGGAGAAGCT
>JBJEFO010000022.1:0-7442 GCA_051874135.1 Lysinibacillus sp. | reverse complement strand
TACTTGACTGATATTCGACTATGGAAATAACTGTTTTTAAATTTGCTCATTGTGAGTACAAATTTAATTTTCTTTTAATTTTGAGACCATTATCCTCTTGAATCATAATGATGGAAAACTTTAGAATAAAGTGTAACAAGAAGATTCATTTTTTTGACGATTTTATAAAAAACTTTTTGTTATAATAAAAAAAGTGAAACTTTATTGAAGTTCGTCCGTAAACCATATAACAGAAGATGGAGAGGGTAGACAATGGATGCGTTAGTGAACAAAAGAATAAAGCAAGTACTTAAAGGTGATCAAAACGCATATGCAGACATTGTGAACCTCTATCAGCACAAATTATATCAAATATGCTATAGGATGCTTGGGAACAAACAAGAGGCAGAAGATATAGCACAAGAAGCTTTTGTGCGAGCCTATATTAATCTTCACTCGTATGATCAAAAAAGAAAATTTTCGACCTGGTTATACCGAATTGCGACTAACCTATGTATCGACCGTATTCGTAAAAAGAAACCGGACTACTATTTAGATGCAGAGGTAGCGGGAACGGATGGGCTAGATATGTATTCTCAAATCGCAGCAGATGAACAATTACCTGAAGATGTCGTCACCCAGATGGAACTACAAGATCGCATTCAGTATGAAATTAGTCGATTACCTGATAAATATCGTTCTGTTATCGTTCTTAAATATATAGAGGAATTATCGCTACAAGAGATTAGTGAAATTCTTGATATGCCATTAGGAACAGTGAAAACTCGAATTCACCGAGGTCGTGAAGCGTTGAGAAAACAGTTAAACAATTTATAGGAGGAGATTTCGCATGAGTACGTGTCCAAAACATTATATTGACTATATGCACGATTACTTAGATGGCTATATTAGTCGCGAGCATGAGCAAGACTTAAAGAAACATTTGCAAAGCTGCGGAGAATGTCAGCAACATATGCACGAACTTAGTGACACGATTGCGTTCATTAAAAGCGCTACACATATTACGGCGCCTCCTAGCTTTGAAAGAAATGTAATGAATCGTCTACCGAAAAGAAAAAATACTGTTGGCATTCAAAAATGGCTACGCAGACATCCGATTATTGTGGCTGCAGCTGTATTTTTCTTATTTATGAGTGCAACGTTGTTAGGTAGCTATCCGAATGATAATCAATTTTCTGTTACGAAACAGCCAAATCTGATTGTTGATGGTGAAACGGTTATTGTACCTGCTGGAGAGGTAGTAAAAGGCGATATTGTTGTGAAGAACGGGACGATTGTTATTGAGGGAGAAGTAGATGGCAATGTAACGGTTATTAATGGAGATTACATGGCTTCGACAGCAGTAGTAACAGGCCAAATTGAAGAAGTAGATGAAGTATTTGAGTGGCTTTGGTATGAGATGAAACAAACATTTAATAGTTTTATTTCACTATTTGAATCAAAAGATGAATAATAATGAGGAGCTAGGGGAATTTTTTTCCTAGCTTTTTCTTTTTTTAGGGAACCGTTTAACAAAAAATGACGTTCTATAGAAAATGAATCAGTCTACTCGATTGGGTAGACTTTTTTCTCTCTAGAAAGTCAATCATGACGTAAATATGATATAATTTAATCAGTATATGGATTAGCTAGAAAAGTGGGGGATGCCACGTGTGGATAATGGAGCAACTTACAGAATTTACAGATTTAACCCCTGTAAGTATTGTTTTTAACTTGTTAGACGTACTACTCGTTTGGTACGTTCTTTATAAAACTTTGACCCTCATTAAAGGAACGAAAGCAGTTCAATTATTAAAAGGGATATTTGTTATTATTGTCGCAAAAATTGCGACTACAGCCTTTGGATTAGGTACCCTCGATTGGTTATTAGAACAAGTAATTAACTGGGGTTTCTTGGCGATTATTATTATTTTCCAACCGGAGATTCGTCGTGCACTTGAACAACTCGGTCGTGGTAAACTGTTCCAGAGAACGACCAACCAACAAGACGAAGAGCAAACTCGCTTAATTGAAGCGATGAAAAAGTCAGTAAGCTATATGGCGAAGCGCCGTATTGGGGCATTGATTTCGATTGAAAAAGAAACCGGTTTAAATGAATATATTGAAACAGGAATTAAGATGAATGCAGAAATTTCTTCCGAATTGCTCATTAATATCTTTATTCCGAATACACCATTACATGATGGTGCTGTTATTATGCAAAAAGATAAGATTACAGCAGCAGCGTGTTATTTACCACTTTCGGAAAGTGCGTTTATTTCAAAGGAATTAGGGACACGTCACCGTGCAGCACTTGGTTTAAGTGAAGTGACGGATGCGATTGTTGTCATTGTGTCAGAAGAGACAGGTGCTATTAGTATTGCAGTAGATGGTAAAATTGATCGCAATATACCAATTGATGAGTTCGAAGTGAAATTGCGCGACTTATGGTTCGGACCAGTACAAGAGTCCAATTTAGCCTCTAAGTTAACGTGGGGAGGTAAAAAGAATGGATAAAATATTCGAAAGTTACTGGGCACTTCGCATTACGGCACTCATTTTAGCGTTCGCATTATTTTTTTATGCGAAGGCGGATTTGGATAAGAATCGTGATATACCAGCCTCAGCACAGACGGATATTTTATACAATGTGCCGTTAGAAGTGTATTACGATGATACGAACTTGATCGTGACAGGATTGCCGGAGACGGTAAATGTAATGATAAGTGGTCCTCGGCAAATTGTGCTACAAACAAAAAACATAAAAGATTTTAAAGTGTTTGTTGATTTAAATTCATTAATGATTGGTGAGCACCATGTGACCATTCAACATGAAGGCTTCTCAGATAAACTGGAAGTATCGATAGAGCCTAAATCGGTGAATGTTGTCATTGAAGAAAGAGTAACAAGAGAATTTCGCGTTGACCCAGAAATGAATAGTCGTTTAATTGCGGAAGAGTATATACTAGATAAGATGACAGCTGACCCAGCGACAGTGATGATAACGGGTGCGAAGAGCGTTATTGAAAATATTAGTTATGTTAAAGCGACGGTTACAGGCGAGCCCGGTATTAAAAGTTCGTTTGAGCAAGAGGCAAATGTTAAAGTATTAAATGCAGACCTTAACCGTCTTGATGTAGTCATTGAACCTGAAAAAGTGAATGTAAAAGTAGAGATTAAAGAATATAGTCGGGAGTTACCGATTACAATTAAACAAATAGGTGAGCTTCAAGAAGGTATTTCATTAGAAGACATTTCGGTTGAACCATCTACATTAACTGTCTATGGAAAAAAAGCAATGATTGACGAGCTACCCCAATTAGTCGTAGAATTTGACGTATCAGGCTTAGAAGAGTCGGGGGCGTATGAAGCGAAAATAATAGTACCAGATGGGGTAACTGTAAAGGCAAATACGATCAAGATTCACGCAAATGTTAGGAAAGATTCAGTCCAGGCCGATAGTGAGCCGGCAGAAGATGAAGCAGTAGAAGATGAACCAACAGAGAATGAGCCAGCTCAGACAGAAGAGAATGGCACTCAGTAATCTCGCTAGCTTACAGATAAGGCATTTGCGAAATTGAGAATTCCTAAATGATGGCATGAGCCATAAAAGCAAGGAATGTCTAGCATTGAAGGAGAGAACAAAATGGGTAAATATTTCGGAACAGATGGCGTCCGTGGAGTCGCTAATAGTGAGTTGACGCCGGAGTTTGCATTCAAACTTGGACGTGTTGGGGGATACGTATTAACGAAGGATGCAAAAGAACGCCCGAAAGTTTTAATTGGACGAGATACACGTATTTCAGGTGAGATGTTAGAAGGTGCGTTAGTTGCAGGTCTTTTATCAATCGGTGCAGAAGTAATGCGATTAGGTGTCATTAGTACACCAGGTGTTGCTTATTTAACACGTGTTATGAATGCACAAGCAGGTGTAATGATTTCAGCATCGCATAATCCAGTTGCAGATAATGGTATTAAGTTTTTCGGTCCAGATGGTTTTAAATTAACAGATGATCAAGAAGCAGAAATTGAAAGCTTACTTGATGCAGAAGAAGATACATTACCTCGTCCAACAGGTGGAGATATCGGTTCGGTAACTGATTACTTCGAAGGTGGACAAAAATATATTTCTTATTTAAAACAAACAGTTGATGAAGAGTTTTTAGGTATCCATGTAGCATTAGACTGTGCACACGGTGCAACAAGTCAGCTTGCAACGCATTTATTTGCAGATTTAGAAGCGGATATTTCTACGATGGGTGCGTCACCAGATGGATTAAACATTAATGAGGGCGTAGGTTCAACACATCCAGAGAAGCTTGCAGCATTCTTATTAGAGCGCGGCGCAGATGTTGGTCTTGCATTTGATGGTGACGGTGACCGTTTAATCGCAGTGGATGAAAAAGGTCAAATCGTTGATGGGGACCAAATTATGTTCATCATCGGTAAATATTTAAACGCAAAAGGTCACCTGAAAAAGAACACTGTTGTGTCGACAGTAATGAGTAACATGGGCTTCTATAAAGCGTTAGAAGAAAATGGTATGACAAGTGTACAAACAGCTGTTGGTGATCGTTACGTAGTCGAGGAAATGCGTGCGAACGATTACAACGTTGGTGGTGAGCAATCGGGTCACATCGTATTTTTAGATTTTAATACAACAGGTGATGGTTTACTGACAGGTATTCAGTTAGTAAACATTATGAAAGCAACAGGTAAGCGTTTATCAGAGCTTGCAAGTGAAATGACAATCTATCCACAAAAGCTTGTAAACGTGCGCGTAACGGACAAGCATGCAGTAACACAAAATGAACATGTTGCTGCAGTGATTGCACAAGTAGAAGCGGATATGGCTGGCAATGGTCGCGTATTAGTACGCCCTTCAGGTACAGAGCCGCTTGTACGTGTAATGGTAGAAGCAGCAACAGTGGAAGCTTGCGAAGCATACGTAAACCGTATTGCAGATGTTGTAAAAGCTGAAATGGGTCTAACAGAGTAATTAGTAAAGTAGGGATTTCTTTAATGGGAATTCCTGCTTTTTCTTTGAAGTTTACAAGTATGTATAAGACATGCTCATTTAAGGTATAGAAGCATATATTAACGATAAGGATGTAACGTCTATATGTCATGTACGAAATAGATTATTATTTATGATTATTTGACGGATGACATACCTTTTATGTATGATGATTATGCTTGAAAGAAAAGTACTATTAAATTCTAGTTTAATTGTATTTCAAGCGTGCGCGAGCAAAAAGGAGGATTGAAGGAGCGCAATATAAGTGAAAAGGAAAACAATTATAGCGCCTGAGCTAAGGAAATCGGACGGAAACAATCCTTAGTTGACGAGGTGGAGGTTTATCGAACATTCGGCGGATGCCTCCCGATCGCATGTGCCCGGTCGTCATATTCGTTTTAAAACAGCAAAGTAATTTGCTAGACAGCAGAACGAATCGGCACACATAAAACAAAATAATTTAAAAAAGCTGCAGTGCCTATAGACAATCGTTAGTCAGAACGATTTTTCAAATGGGCCCACTCGTAGTTTAGTTTCGCATTGTCTTTTTCAAAGCAAGACGAGCGTGTCATTGTTTTGAGGAAGGCTTATTTTACTGTTGCTAAATTCCGAGTGCGAGGCGGCGAATGGAGGCTTATATTTTATGTGTGGAATTGTAGGTTATAACGGATCATTAGATGCAAAGGAAATTTTATTAAAAGGACTAGAAAAATTAGAATACCGTGGTTATGACTCAGCTGGTATTGCTGTACACAACGAAGAAGGCATCACAATCTTCAAGGAAAAAGGGCGTATTGCTGATCTTCGCAATGCGGTAGATGGCGATGTAGACGCGCATATCGGTATCGGTCATACACGCTGGGCAACACACGGTGTACCGAATAAATTAAATGCACACCCGCACCAATCTGAGTCAGGCCGTTTTACGCTTGTACACAACGGGGTTATCGAAAACTATCACTTACTGAAAAAAGCCTACTTAAAAGGCATTCAAGTGCAATCAGATACAGATACAGAAGTAATCGTACAATTAGTTGATTTATTTTCACAAGAAGGCTTATCGACAGTTGAAGCATTCCGTAAAACATTAGGTTTTGTACACGGTTCTTATGCGTTAGCACTACTTGATAACGAGGATGCAGAAACAATCTATGTAGCAAAAAATAAATCGCCGTTACTAGTAGGTGTTGGAGAGGATTTTAACGTTGTTGCTTCGGATGCAATGGCAATGTTACAAGTGACAGATCAATTTATCGAGCTGCATGATAAAGAAATTGTGATCGTAAAGAAAGATAGCGTAGAAATTACAACGCTTGATGGTCGCAAAATAGAGCGTGAGCCATTTACAGCAGAGCTAGATGCGAGCGATATCGAAAAAGGAACGTACCCACACTACATGTTAAAAGAAATGGATGAGCAACCAGGCGTTGTACGTAAAATCATCCAAGCATATGATCGCAATGGTGAATTAGCGATTGAAGAAAATATTTTAGATGCAATAACGGCAGCGGACCGTATTTACATTATTGCAGCAGGCACTAGCTATCATGCTGGCCTTGTAGGAAAACAGTATTTCGAGAAACTGGCAGGTATTCCAGTAGAAGTTCATATTTCAAGTGAGTTTGGCTACAATATGCCAATCCTTTCGGAGAAGCCGCTATTCATTTTCATCTCACAATCTGGTGAGACTGCAGATAGCCGCCAAGTGCTAGTGAAAATTACTGAACTCGGCCACCCAACATTAACGTTGACGAACGTACCTGGCTCAACGCTTTCTCGTGAAGCAGACTACACGTTATTATTACATGCTGGACCTGAAATTGCCGTAGCGTCTACAAAAGCTTATGTAGCCCAAATTGCAGTTTTATCGATTGCAGCTTACGTAGCAGGCAAAGCGCGCGGACGCAACATCGACTTTGACTTAAAGCAAGAGCTAGCAATCGTAGCAAACGGTATTCAGTCCATTGTTGATTCAAAAGAAGTTATGGAAGAAATCGCGGAAGATTATTTAAAAATCGCACGCAACGCATTCTTCATCGGCCGTAATGTAGACTTCTGCGTATCATTAGAAGGCGCATTAAAGCTAAAAGAAATCTCATACATCCAAGCGGAAGGTTTCGCTGGTGGTGAGCTAAAACACGGTACAATCGCGCTAATCGAAGAAGGCACGCCTGTATTCGCCCTTGTAACACAAGAACAAGTAGCGCTAAACATTCGCGGTAACGTAAAAGAAGTCGTAGCACGTGGCGCCAACGCATGCATCATCGCAATGGAAGGCTTAGAGGAAGACGGTGACACACTCATCATCCCTCGCGTTCACCCATTATTAACGCCACTAGTATCAGTTGTACCATTACAACTAATCAGCTACTACGCTGCCCTACACCGCCGCTGTGACGTCGACAAGCCGAGAAACTTAGCTAAGAGCGTTACGGTTGAATAATTT
>JBJEFO010000021.1:0-7458 GCA_051874135.1 Lysinibacillus sp. | reverse complement strand
GGCGCATGCCAGCAGTTGATCTCCCACCTGGGCTTCTCGATTTCCTTAAGCCTTGAGGTGGGAGTCTTACTGCCCGTTAATGCGGGATAAAAAATCATCTTCACTTTACTTAGTGAGGGTGATTTTTTTGTTTAAGTTGAGTAATTGAAAAACTTTCGCGAAATAATTATCATAGTGTTATACGGAATATAAAAAATAGTCCGTAATTATTTAATGTTAAGCTATGTATGTTCTGTATTAAAGCGATAGAGCGATTTTATATCTACTTATAGTACGATTGAATAGGCGTTTTTTTTGTGAATTTGAGCATCTAAATATTATATTTGTCATGTTATTTTGATGACATGTTGTGGTTTTATAAATACATTATTTTTTTATATACTGTATGTAAGAGGTGATGTATAATGACACAAGCAATCATAAAGGAATCAGGGTACAGTAAAAAAGAGGAGTTTTGGAATGCAGCTACTCATGGCTTAGGATGTTTGTTAGCTATTCCGGGACTTGTTCTGCTAATACTAAAGGCTAATAGTAATGGTTCGACGATTGAACTTGTTAGTTATATCATATTTGGTGTATCCATGATGCTACTATTTTTAAGTTCTACTTTATATCATACGGTTCCTGTGCACAAAAGTTTTTTCAAAAAGCTTGATCATAGCGCAATCTTTTTACTAATTGCCGGCACGTATACACCAGTTGCACTTGTCGCAATCGGGGGATCACTTGGCTGGACGATTTTCGGAATTGAATGGGGCTTAACGTTAGCTGGGATTATTTTAAAGCAGTTTTTCGTCTATCGTTTTAAAGCTCTGTCATTATTGATTTACATAGGGATGGGATGGCTTGTCATTTTTGCGTATAAGCCAGTACTTGCTTATATTGGAATGAATGGTTTTTTAACTTTACTATTAGGTGGAATTCTTTACACAGCAGGGACGTATTTTTATAAAAATGAACGCATCCCTTACAATCACGCGATTTGGCATCTATTTGTATTAGCTGGTTGCGCGGCGATGTATATGTGTATTTATTTGTATATTTAAATTATAAAGTCTTAAATCGCTATTTTGATTTAAGGCTTTTTTTCATTTAAATGTTAGCTATTTCCTTTATAATAGAAATAACAAAATACGTAGTTCGAAAAGTAGGTGAATAGATTGTCATTTTTTAAAAAATTATTTTTAACACCAGAAGAAAAGCAACCATCATTTATTGACTATTTAGAAGAAATAAATTCATTATTAAAGCCAAGCATTAATCCGAAAGATTATCAATATAGCGAGTTTTTCCTTCGTAATGATTTCAAGTTTCAAACGAATTCGAATTATTCATTGCAGCAGATGCGAGAAAAAACGTGGATTTCAAGTCTTACCATCCATAAGAAAAAGCGCGACGTGATTATTTGGAAGGGTGCTATTAAAGAGCTTCGTGATGTATATGCATCCCCGACTATTCAGTTTGCCATAAACGAGCTGACACCACTTGTACAAAAAATGAAAACAACAAAGTATGATACAGAACATTTTGAGAGCGTCATTGAATATGAAGAAACGATTAAAAATATTTATGATGTGATAAAAGAGGCCCGTGATAAAGAAGGGGCTAACGCTGTATTAACAAAGTCGATGGAACTGCTCAATCGGATTGTCGAAAGTATACAGGTGGAATTCCGTCAACTAGAACAACAAGAAACGAATGAATTATTAGAGCGTTTAACAGTAGAAGAAAAATACGTAAAACGCAATGATAACTAAATGGATGAAGCTAGCGGTAGCTCCATCCATTGTTTTTTTATATAGCGGATACTTCTTGTAATTGTTCTGATGATTGTTGTTTCTTTTTCTTTGTGACATCTCGGCGAATCCATAATGAAATACAAAACGAAATGGCGATTAACACAGAGAATGTGTAGAATACCGGGATGTAACTGTTCGTTGCATTACGAATTGTTGACACAATTAGCGGCCCAAATATACCGCCAAGTGACCATGTTGTTAATAAGTAGCCATGAATTACACCGAGCTGTTTCGTACCGAATAAGTCGCTTGCGAATGCTGGTAAGTTTGAGAAACCACCGCCATAGCAACTTACAACTAAGAAAATTAATACTTGGAATAGTAAAATGTTTGTTGTAAATGGTAGTGTGACGAATGCGACTAATTGAATGATAAAGAATATAACAAAAATGTTATGACGACCGATATAGTCGGATGCAGCAGCCCATAGTAGACGACCACCACCATTGAATAATCCCATTAATCCTACCATTGTTGCAGCCCCAGCTACCGATAACCCAACAACCTCTTGTGCCATTGGTGAAGCAACGGAAATCATCATTAAACCAGCAGTTACATTAATTAAATGCATTGCCCACAGCATCCAAAATTGCTTTGTACGAACAGCTTCACGTGCAGACATTTGTGCTAAAGCTTTGCCAGATGTGTTGTATTTTGAAACGTTTAGTGCACTTTCAGCTTTTGGTGGTGCAATGTATAATGCACCGAGAAGCATTAATGTAAAATAACTAATTCCTAAAATATAATAAGTGCTTGAAATACCGACTGCTTCCATTAAGTTTGTTGCGACAGGTGCTGTAATAAGTGAACCTGAACCGAATCCTAATACGGCCATCCCTGTTGCTAAACCACGGCGATCTGGGAACCATTTTACTAACGTGGAAACAGGTGCAATATAGCCAATCCCCATCCCTAAACCACTTAACAAACCATATGTACACCAATAAAGAACGACTGAATCAATGGCAATTGCCACTCCAGCGCCTGCTTGTCCAAGACCAAATAAAATGGCTGCAAGCATTGCTGATCTTCGAGGACCTTGTTTTTCAACAAAACTACCAAATAGTGCTGCTGCAAAACCAGCAAGACCCATCATAATTGTAAAAGCGATTGTTACGTTTGTTTCGCTCCATCCCATTTGTGTTGTAATTGGATTTTTATATACACTATATGCATAAGCACCACCAATCGATAAATGGATAGCGATAGCCGAAAGAGCAATTAACCATCTATTTTTATTCATATATTCTCTATTACCCCTTTATTTTGTTCTTTCTGAATTTTTCGCGAATAATTCATAGATAGAAGAATAACATTAATTAATATATTAATGCAATAGTTTTTTAGAGTGAAAAAGTATCTTGAAATAGAAAAAAGTTATCTAAAAGCAGAATAAATTGAAGTTTTACTTGTTTCATAACAGAGCGACCAAATATAGGGAAGTTATTGTAATTAAAAGGGTTTGGCTGTTATATATTGTATATATAACAGATGTGGAAATGTGATTTTAAAACAAGAAAATGGATTTAAAAAAACTTTTTATGGTTAATAGAGAAAATAATATATTTTCGGAAAATTGTATGCTGGTATTTTATTTTATAAAAATAGAGTGATTTATTATATAGTACAAAATCTATGCATCATTTGAATAAAAATGCAATATAATAGGGTACTTTACCAGGTAAGAAGGAAAATATAAAAGCGTGAACGATTTTTTATCACGTATGTCTAAGTAATAAAATATTACAGGAGGTAATTTCCGGAAGAGGCGCGGGGGCTACAAAAAATCGAACCGAGCTTTTTGTTAAATGAAACCGAACAAGTGATATACGACCGATTAAAAGAAACTTATGATTTTTACTTTTCGTTATAATGGAATAGAACACTGGCAGTTTGTTGAACATATTGGAGAATATAGGGGTGTAAATTTCACGTCTATTTACAAGCAAGATTTGCCAATGACTTTCTTTATGGCTCAAAATTCAGATGATAAGTAAATTTTAACCCGCTACAATAAAGGACAAAAAAGTTGCGTAAAATTTTTACGCAACTTTTTTGTTATGTGAAATAGTCTAGTTGTAGGTAGCAGTAACAAACATTATGATGAATACTTGTTTTTGAATGAACAGTGCATCTTTCTAACCTACTGCTTTCACGCTATAATGAAATAATTAGATTGTTTGATAGAGAGGAAGCCGGCATGAAAAGATTTACATCAATTTTATTTTTAACGTTTAGTCGGTGGGGGCTAATCACGTTTATTATATACTATGCAATTTTATCCCTTATTACATTGAATATATTCCCGGTTAATTTAATGTACACGATTGCTGAATGGGTGGACCCATATTATGTAACGATTCGTTATGTAGGTATTGTTTTAAATATTGTTATTTGTATAATGATTTTTCGCTTTTTTATGAAATATATACAATACGAAAGTTACGTCATTCGCAAAAAAACATTATCATTTATAGTAGCGGCAAGTATTATACAGCTAATGAGCTTCTTTTGTTATAAAAATATACCAGTATCGGCAATTAATACTACGAATCAATTAATAAACTTACAAGATTTTTTTATACGATATAATTTTCATATAGTAGAATTCATTGCATTATTTTTAACGGGTTATGTGCTTGCATTTTATATTGGTACATTAGCTCGTGTGAAGTTTTTAACCGATGTTGTATTAGCGCCGAAAAAAAGTGCATAATGAAACGTTTTATAATGGGTAATTATTAAAAGAGGATGTCAAAATGCTTTTTTGACATCCTCTTTTTAGGTTACTGTAAATTTACTTGTGTATGAAGTGGTGGCGGAATAAGCCATCCTTTTGTTTTGTTTAAGCGTAATAATTTAGCACCGAATTGCGCTTTTGTATAGTGGAATTGACCATACATCATCGCAATATCTTCGCGCGTACAAAGCCCCATTGCAGTGCTACAAGCCACTAAGCCTTTAGCCGTATCCATTGATAGCGCAGCACTAATTTCAGGATCGTTAAATCGGGCACCAACAGGGATTTCCTCGAGTTGTGCAATCGGGCGTTCAGGTGGAGCAGGCGGTAGCCCTACACCGTTATTTTTTAAAATAGGTATGAGTTGTTTATTTTCCTCTTCCATCATCTTAATAGCTTCTTCGATAAGTTTACGTAAATCTTCATCACCAGTATGGTTGTAGAATGTTTGATAAGCCGCTATAAATCCATGGTTTGTTCCGATGTTTGTCCAAATTGTAAAAATTTCTCCGTAATTTAGCGGTTGTTGTTTTTGATTAGATCCAAATATGCCCATCATTACTCTCCTTTTAACATTTATTTTCTCCCTTATATTTTGTCTGTTTATATTGAAAATATTCATAAAAAAATTTTGAATTTCCATACATAATGAACCACCTTCAATTGAAAACTAAGCATGTATGTAAGGGAATGATGTATTTTCACTTAATAGGTAAAAGGTGTGGAGAAATGAAAAAAGCTGTATTTTTAGATCGTGATGGTGTCATAAATGAAGTACTGACAGACCGAGTACGATTTGTGAATAAACCAGAAGATTTGTATTTCTTACCTGGCGTTCCTGAGGCCATTAAGAAGTTAAATGAAGTATTTGATTACGTGTTTGTTGTAACAAATCAAGGTGGCGTTGGATTAGGGTTTATGAAGGAAGTGGAGTTACAAAAAATTCATGAACATATGATAGCTGAGTTGAAAAAGAAGGGTGCGATTATCCACGAAGTTGTTTACTGTCCGCATAAACCAAAAGCGGGCTGTGAATGTCGTAAGCCGAAAAGTAAATTGATACTAGATCTTGCCGAAAAGTATAACGTGGATTTAACTCATTCCTATATGGTGGGCGATACGGATACAGATATTATTGCAGGGAAAAATGCAGGGACAAAGGGTGTTTTTCTAGGCAAGAGTGACCCGCTTGCGGATGCTGTATTGCCAAATTTACTAAGTGCAGCCGAGTGGATTATTACGGATGCACAATAATAAATAATTCAATTTGCGAATATCCGCAGAAGTAATCGTAAAAGAAAGACGAATCTGAATATTTCTCAGATTCGCCTTTAAATATTTTAAGATAATCGGTTACGATAATCTTCGTATTGGAACGTACGAACGACTTTTACGCCTTCTTCTTCGTTATATAAACAAATGCTCGGTAAGTTTACACCGTTAAACATATGTGTTTTTACCATTGTATAATGGGCCATATCTGTAAATACTAAACGATCGCCAGCTTTTAATGGCTCATCGAATGAATAATCGCCGATTACGTCGCCAGCTAAACAAGTCATACCGCCAAGACGGTACGTGTACTTCTTCTCGTTTGGTAGCCCAGAGCCGATAATCATTGGACGATAAGGCATTTCAAGCGTGTCTGGCATATGACAAGTAGCGGACGTATCTAAAATTGCTAAATCCATCCCGTTTTTAACTGTATCAAGTACAGTGGCTACTAAATAACCTGTGTTTAACGCAATCGCTTCGCCTGGTTCTAAAATCACTTTTACATTATACGTATGTTGAATACGGTTAATCAATTTGATTAAAAGTTCCACATCATAATCTTCACGTGTAATATGATGACCGCCACCGAAGTTTATCCATTTCATTTGATGTAAGTACTGACCATATTTTTCTTCAAAATGAACTAAAATACGTTCAAGTACATCGGCATTTTGCTCACACATCGCATGGAAATGAATACCTTCTACGCCATCAAGTTCTTCCGGCTTGAATGATTCAAACGGAATACCAAGGCGTGAATTAATATAACACGGATCATAAAGTGGTGTTTCTACCTCAGAATAGCCAGGATTCACACGTAAGCCGATTGAAATATGTTTATCTTGAGCTTGTACTTTTTCTTTATGACGTGCAAGTTGGTCGAATGAATTGAATACAATATGGTCAACATACTTTAAGTACTCATCAATTTCATGATCTGCATAGGCAGGTGCATACGCATGTACTTCTTTGCCGAATTCTTCATAGCCAAGGCGCGCTTCGAAAAGGGAAGACGATGTAATCCCTTTTAAATAGTCGCGTGCCATCGGAAAAGTTGACCACATGGAAAAGCCTTTAAGTGCAAGTAAAATATCGCAACCTGTACGATCTTGTACAGATTTTAATAACTCTAAGTTGCGTTTTAATAAGCGTTCATCTACAACAAAACTTGGAGATGGTGCTTGTTTCCAATCGATTTGCTTCATTTTATTTAGCCTCTTTTGATGTGAAGTCTAAATCGATTAACTCAGGGTTTTCAGTATCTTGCCATGGAAGCCCCCATTTGTTTAAAGCGTCCATGAATGGGTCTGGATTGAAATCTTCTACATTCCAAACGCCAGGGCGCTGCCACTGTCCGTTCATCACTAACATTGCCCCAATCATTGCAGGAACACCAGTTGTGTAAGAAATCGCTTGAGATCCTACTTCACGGTAACATTCTTGGTGGTCACATACGTTATATACGTAGTATGTTTTTTCTTTGCCATCTTTAATTCCGCGTACGATACAGCCGATGTTTGTTTTACCTTTTGTTAATGGACCTAATGTTGCTGGGTCTGGTAAAACAGCTTTTAAAAATTGAATCGGTTGAATCATTTGACCTTGGAATTCGATTGGCTCAATTGATGTCATCCCAACGTTTTC
>JBJEFO010000020.1:0-7485 GCA_051874135.1 Lysinibacillus sp. | reverse complement strand
AAGAAAGAAAATTATTGTTAACGTTTTGCTTGTTCAGTTTTCAAAGTTCATTTTTTATCGCTCATTTCAGCGACTTCTCTAATTTAACATTTAAGTTTTTGATTGTCAACAACTTTTAAAAAGTTTTTTTCATGACTTCAAAGCTTAACTTCGTTTGTTTAAAGCGTCATATCTTAGCGACATTTAATATACTACAATACTATTGTTATAAAAGTCAACACTTTATTTCAAAAAAATTTCGAGACATGTTAAACACGCCTCGATTACTATACTATAAGCCATACTCGTTTTCAATAAACTGCTTATCTACACGATACTGGCGATGGAATATCGTTTCATTTTTCGCGATTAACGGTTCTACTACGATATAACCTTTTTCAATTAAGTACTCTATAAACACTTCTAAATCTGTAGAGTAATAACTCAACTCTTCGTGCTCATGTAACTCTTGTATTGTCCATATTGGTCTTGAAAGCATTGTTTCAACGATATGCTGTGCTCCATCATGCGTTCTTGCATTAATTAAAAATTCACTTGCTAAAAATAATAGTTCTAAGCGTTTTTCTAACGTTTCATTACTCATAACAAGCTCTTCATATAACTTGTAAACAGCTGGTTCAATTTTTTTCACTTGTGCCCACACTGTAACTTCAGGGTACAGCCCACTATCAATGACAGATAGACGGCCTAAATGATGTAACGAGTCTACTACATGATTATATGCATCTAAATAATCGCCTCGTTCGAAAAACTCTTTCCCCTCTAAATAGCGGCGAATTAGCTTGCTAAACTGAATACCTGTTTTAATCTTTCTGCCATAGAAAGGGAACTCTTGTAATTCAGAACGTAATTTATAAAGAAATTCATTACGGTCAAATAATACTTTTCCAAAGAAAATCCAGTCAACTAGTTTTCTATTTGAACCAATGAATAACCACTTACGCAGACGCTTTTCAGTTACTATATGCATTACCATTTTTGTATCGCCATACAAATAATGTTTAGTGAATATAGACTGATCTGCTTCTTTTACAATAATCAATAGTACAGAATCAAACGTATCTGTCATATTGATGGCATCATCTCGTTTACTAATTAATATTACCCCTAATGTATCAGGATGACTGGCACGTTCCTGATAAATCGGACGTAAAACGTGTTCCATAAAAGTACCCCCCAAAGTTTTACACTACTACTATGTTGAAATGTTCGACGTACTATTCAATAAATCCTTTCTAAAGATTATAATTCTAAAATAAATTCAAATTGTGTTATAGTAAATTCTAGATTAGGAGGAAATTAACATGAAAAAGTATTCAAATAAAATAAATAAAATACGCTCATTTGCACTATCTCTTATCTTTATCGGATTTGTTATCATGTACGGTGCAATTTTCTTCCGTGAAAATCAGCTTTTAGTACTTATCTTTATGACACTAGGACTACTTTGTATTATCGGAAGTACTGTCGTATATGGTTGGATCGGTTTACTATCAACACGTGCTGTACAAGTTGAGTGTCCAAATTGTGGTAAACACACAAAGATTCTTGGACGAGTTGACATGTGCATGTATTGCAACGAGCCACTTACACTTGATCCAACACTTGAAGGAAAAGAGTTCGATCAAAGCTATAATAGTAAGAGAAAGTAAAAGTTGGTTTGCGCCAGCTTTTTTCTTTTGCTTGAAGTCACTTACTTAAAAAGAAAGGGGCTAGAAAGTAAAAACTTTCTGGCCCCTGCATACTATAACGCTTGTTTAGTTTGACTCGCTAGACATTCTTGGCAAGTTCCGTAAACTTCTAGACGATGTGAGTTTACTTTGAAACCTGTTACATGTGAAGCAAACTGCTCCACCTCATTAAGACCTGGATAATGGAAGTCTACAATTTTACCACAACATTCACAAATCATATGATAGTGATCGTTTGTTACAAAATCAAAACGACTAGCTGCGTCACCATAAGTTAACTCCTTTACAAGGCCTACTTCACGGAATACACGCAAATTGTTGTAAACTGTTGCGACACTCATATTTGGAAACTTACCTTCCAGCGCTTTATATATATCATCTGCTGTAGGATGAATCATTGAGTTAATTAAATATTCCAAAATAGCATGACGCTGTGGAGTAATTCGAACACCCGTAGTTTTTAACGTGTCTAACGCGTCTTTTAAATGCATTTCATCAGACATCGTCATGCACCTCATTTCATACATATTATTAATTTGTAATTGTTATAAATAGTGTACGAAATTTGCACACACCTTGTCAACAATTGCTTATATAACTGTATGATTTATCATAATTGAGTAATTTTTTAGTTAATTCGATTTTCAATTAGAAATGTCTAATTGAAAATGGTGGTAAAATTAGTATCCTCGCAAAATATTTATTTCATTTTCTAGACGATGTTCACCATTTAACCAGTTCCGAAGACTCGGTTTAAAAATAGCAAGGCTTCGTTCTACATAGCGTGATGAATGACTTGATATATGCGGTGATACGGTTACGTTTTTTAATTGCCAAATAGGGCTAGTTGCGGGTAATGGTTCTTCTTGATAGACATCTAGCACCGCATGAGCAATTAATCTTTCCTCTAATGCTTGCACTAATACAGCTTCGTCTACTATATCTCCACGTCCAAAATTCATAAAAATCGCACTATTTTTCATCACTTCAAAATGCTTGCGGTCGAGTAAACCTTTTGTTTTCGGTGTACTTGGCAAAATGGAGATGACGATATCCGCTTTCGGTAAATGATTGATTAATTGCGCAATCGGATATGTTTCATTCATATAATTTGCCATCTCCCCAGTGCTATTAATACCTATTGTATGTACATCCAGTGCCTGTAGAACACGACCAATTTCCTGACCGATTGCACCTGGACCTAAAATCATCACTTTACTGTCGTTAAGTTCCGTTAATGGAATGTTTTTATTCCAGTCACCGCGAGCCTGTTGCTCATAAATGCTTGGTAATCCGCGCTTTAGTGATAAAATATGAGCTAAAATCGTTTCCATCATCGGCTTTTTATGAATACCGCGCACATTTGATACGTAAATCCCACGGTCAGCAATTGCCTGTGTCGGCATTTTTTCGATACCTGCTGATACGACAAATATCCACTGTAACTTCCCAGCAATGGCGATTTTCTCGTCATCTAAATCTTCGCCATATGTGACTAAAACTTCAGCCTGGCGCAATTCATCATCACTAATACTTTGCTCAAATACAAAGGTCACTTCAGGAAATTCTGCGACGAGTGGCCCTCGTAAATCTAATCTTGGCTCAAACGTAAAATAAATGCGCATGCATTATTCTCCTTTTAACTGCGATAGTACAGCTTCAATATGATTTTTCACTTTTACTTTACGCCACTGTGCAACGATGATTCCTTGTTCGTTAATTAGGAACGTAGAACGCTCAATTCCCATATATTCGCGGCCGTACATTTTCTTTAGCACCCACACGCCGTATTTTTCCGCTACTTCATGCTCAGCATCTACTAGCAATGAAAATGGTAGCCCATGCTTTTCAATAAATTTCGTATGCTTATTTGCATCATCCATACTAACACCTAATATAACGGCATTCAATGAGGCAAAATCTTCATGTGCATCACGGAAATCACATGCTTCTGTCGTACATCCTGGCGTCATATCTTTCGGATAAAAATAAAGTATAACATTTTTCCCTTTAAAATCAGATAGGCTTACCTTTTGTCCTTTTTCATTCTCCAACGTAAAATTTGGTGCTTGTTGATTTAATAATGACATATAATCCCTCCACTTTTTTCTTTATCGTACCGAAGTCTATTGTTTATTTCAATTTCTTTGGCGTTTCATTATGGTTGGGACTACAATAGAATTGACATACTAAGTTTGGAGGCAAACCAATGAATCATTCAAAATCAGAACAAATTTATAAAGAAGCTTGTGAGCATATTGTAGGCGGCGTAAACTCTCCATCTCGATCATACAAAGCAGTCGGTGGTGGTGCACCGGTTGTCATGGCACGCGGGAAAGGTGCATATTTTTGGGATGTAGATGGTAATCGTTATATTGACTACCTTGCAGCATACGGCCCAATCGTAACTGGGCATGGACATCCGCATATCGCAAAAGCAATTACACATGCAGCAGAAACAGGTGTATTATACGGAACACCAACTGAACACGAAGTAAAATTCGCAAAAATGTTAAAGGAAGCGATTCCGACTTTAGATAAAGTACGTTTCAATAATTCAGGTACAGAAGCCGTTATGACGACAGTACGTATTGCACGTGCTTATACTGGCCGCACTAAAATGATTAAGTTTGCGGGCTGTTACCACGGTCACTTTGACCAAGTATTAGTAGCAGCAGGTTCAGGTCCTGCAACACTTGGTTCTCCTGATTCAGCAGGTGTACCACAATCCGTTGCAACAGAAGTCATTACAGTACCATTCAATAATAAAGAGGAATTTACGTTAGCGATGGAGCGTTGGGGCGACCAAATAGCTGGTATTTTAATTGAGCCAATCGTTGGGAATTTCGGCATTGTTGAGCCAAAGCCAGGCTTCTTAGAACATGTACATGCCCTTGCAAAACAATACGGTGCACTAACAATTCACGATGAAGTCATTACAGCATTCCGCTTCCATTATGGTGCAGCACATACGATGTTAGGTTTAACACCTGATTTAGTCGCTATGGGGAAAGTAATCGGTGGCGGACTGCCAATCGGTGCTTACGGTGGTCGCAAAGAAGTTATGGAAACAGTTGCACCACTTGGACCAGCATACCAAGCGGGAACTATGGCTGGTAATCCAGCGTCTATGCTTGCAGGTATCGCTTGTCTTGAAGTGTTAGCACAACCAGGTGTTTACGATGAAATGGATCGCCTTGGTGCTATCCTTGAAAAAGGTATTTTAGATGCAGCTAAAAAGCACGATGTCACAATTACAGTGAATCGCTTAAAAGGTGCATTGACAATTTACTTTACAGATGAGACAGTAGAGAACTATGAACAAGCCGAAAACTCAAATGGAGAAATTTTCGGTCGCTTCTTTAAACTAATGTTATCAAAAGGTGTGAACTTAGCACCTTCTAAATATGAAGCATGGTTCTTAACGACTGAGCATACAGAAGAAGATATTTTAGAGACAATCGCTGCGGTTGATTACGCATTTTCACAGCTTTAACATTTAATCCGGCGAAGTATCTTCATTGACTATCGAATAGAAAGAGAGGGCTGCACTGTTTATGAAATTAGGTGCCCGTGTGTTAAAAACTGGTGTCGCCATTGTGTTTGCACTACTTTTAGCTGAACTACTCAATTTGCCTTCGCCGGTATTTGCAGGAATAGCTGCTATTTTTGCAATTCAACCATCCATTTATCGTTCATATTTAACGATTTTAGAGCAAATTCAAGGAAATTTAATCGGTGCTACGGTCGCGGTAATCTTTAGCTTATTATTTGGTCATCATCTTGTAGCGATCGGTATTGCAGCTATTATCGTAATCGCTCTGATGATTAAATTTAACCTTGAAAAGTCGTTAACCCTCGCACTTGTTACCGTTGTTGCAATTATGGAAATACAGGGTGATGACTTTTTAGCGTTTGGCCTTATTCGTTTCGGTACGGTGATGATTGGGGTATTTGCAGCCTTTATCGTTAATCTTGTGTTTATTCCACCACGCTATGAAGTGAAATTATTTAAAAATATTAATGCACTACAGGACGATATTATTCGATGGACACGCTTAGCTATTCGCCAAGCAAGTGAGCACACTTCTACAAAGATGGCATTAAAAAAGTTAATGTCTCGTATGAATAAAATAGATAATTTATATGATTTTTATAAAGAGGAACGTAATTATTTCCGCAATAAAAAATTTGTAAAAGCACGTAAGTTAGTCGTTTATCGCCAAATGATTACAACATCTAAAAAAAGTCTTGAGTTATTACATCGTTTGCATAAGCACGAAAATGAAATAGCTAGTCTTCCTGAGCAGTTCCGTCTAATGATTCAAGAACGCTTGGATTTCTTACTCACTTATCACGAGCAGTTGTTCCTTAAATACACAGGAAAATTAAAACCTGAGCATTCACAGTGGGCACAAAACGAGGAATATTTACAGCGCAACGAAGTAATGGAAATATTCATTAAGCAAATTGCATTAGCACAAGAACTAGAAGATGAACAAGAGTTTTCAAGCTATCACTTGCTATATATTTTATCGCGTATTTTAGATTACGAAGAAAACTTAGAGCATTTAGATACGCTGATTGTTTCGTATCGAAGCTATCATAGTGAGGAAAAGAATATCAATTTAGAGGAAGAATTTTATTAACCGGTGAGCGAATAGCTTGCCGGTTTTTTATTAATTTTTGCACGGTTGACATAATATTTACGCGCTTTCGAGGAGGATTTACACGGTTTACCTATTTTTATAAACAAAAGAGACTATCTAAATAGACAGCCTCTAATTTTTCATTTTCGGGTCGAGTGCATCACGCAAACCGTCCCCCATAAGATTAAAACCAATTACCGTTAACATAATTGCTAAACCTGGGAAAATCATTGCCCACGGTGCGTTCAATAAAAAAATACGTGCATCTGCTAACATTTTGCCCCACTCCGGTGTCGGTGCCTCTGCTCCAAGTCCTAAAAACCCTAGTGCTGCTGCTTCAATAATGGCTGTAGCTACTGCTAACGTTCCTTGCACAATAATTGGTGTCATCGAGTTCGGTAAAATATGCCGCCATAAAATGCGCGAGTTTTTCATGCCGATAGCTCTCGCAGCGTGTATATATTCCTCCTCTTTAACGGTCAGTACGCGTGAACGAATGAGGCGCCCAAAATTCGGCACGTTAATAATCGCAATCGCAATTAAAGCATTTTGCAACGATGGACCTAAAATCGATACAATCGCAATCGCTAATAAAATACTCGGAAAAGCTAACATAATATCGAATACTCGCGAAATAATTGTATCAATCCAGCGGCCATAATAACCCGCAATAATGCCTAAAAAGCTTCCTATAACGGCAGATAAAATAACAGCTGTAAAACCTACCGTTAGTGAAATACGTGTACCGTGTAAAATACGTGAAAAAATATCGCGTCCTAAATCATCTGTTCCAAACCAATGCTCACTCGATGGCGGTGCAAGACGCCCGGGCAAATTTTGGTCATTAATGCCGTATGGTGCAATATAAGGACCTACAATAGCAAGAAGGATGAAAAACAAAACAATTGCTGTACCAAATAGAGCTGATTTGCTCCTTTTAAAGCTCCGCCACCCTTCCTTCCAAGGGCCCACTACCTTTTCTTCTTGGACCTCTTGTAACGGAACTTTTGATATCACTTCAGACATTTTTCATCCCTCCCCTAATTGTACTTAATCCTCGAATCAATAACGGTATATAAAATATCAACGATTAAATTAATCATGACGAATAAAAACGCCACAATTAAAATACCGGACTGAATAAC
>JBJEFO010000019.1:0-1755 GCA_051874135.1 Lysinibacillus sp. | reverse complement strand
AAGGCCCATTATATTTTTTAAGAAACGGTAAGTATGAAATGCACCATACTCATTTGTATAGTTGTCATGTAATGTTTCATCTGTAACAAACGGCTTATTGCTTTCAATTCCTACTAATGACCAAGTTCCAGAACTCAAATAGGCCCAATGTTCAGAAATAGAAGGGGTGCCCAGTACAGCGGATGCGGTATCATGAGAAGCAACTGAAATAACTGTTACATTCGGTAAATCAAATTGCTTCGTTAAGCTTGATAAAAGTGGGCCAATTTCTATTCCAGGCTCAATTAAAGTAGGAAACTGAGATGGCTTTAAATTAACGATATTTAATAAATCGTTATCTAACTGCCTTGTTGATATATTGAGAAGTTGAGTTGTTGAAAAATTTGTTATCTCTAGTGTTGATTTACCAGTGAGCAAATAATTTAAATAATCCGGTATAAGTAGTATGTGTTTACAACGTGCTAGTACATCTTTTGATTCCTCAAACAATTGAAATAGTGTATTAAAAGATAAAAATTGTATACCTGTTTTTTTATAAATCGTTTCCTTTGGTAAAATGTTAAATACTTTTTCCATCGTATGCTCTGTACGAACATCTCGGTAAGCATAAACATCTTGTAATCGATTGCCTTGCTCGTCTAGAAGTACGTAATCTACAGCCCAAGTATCAACCCCGAGTGTACATTCAGAGATTCCGTTTTGCTTAGCTTTTATAAGTCCTTTAACAATTTCTTCAAATAAATAATCGATATTCCAGAAACAGTGTCCATGTTCTTCACGGAAGAAATTCGGAAAGCGATGTATTTCATTTAATACAATCTTTCCATTTTCAAGTTCTCCATGAACTATTCTTCCACTTGAAGCGCCTATATCGATAGCTAAGTGATGCATACAGTCCACTCCCTCAATTAGTTATCGTGTGAAGGCTGCTGGAACGCCACCATCAACAGTTAACATGCAACCAGTAGTTTTACTAGACTTTGAAGAGGCGAAGAATAAAATCGACTCTGCAATATCGGATGGTAAAATGTTTACTAATAATGTTGTACGTTGACGATAGTGTTCTTCTAATTGGTTGGGGTCAATATTGTATGCAGCAGCTCGTTCTTCACGCCATTTCGATCCCCAAATTGCAGATCCTTGTAAAACAGCATCTGGTAAAATAGAATTTACCCGGATACCATGTTGTCCTCCCTCTGTTGCTATACATTTTGCTAAATGAACCTCTAACGCTTTTACAGCACTATAGGCAGCTGCATTCTTACCAGCGTAAATGGAGTTTTTTGAACCTACAAATACCATATTTCCACCGATTTTTTGCGTTAACATCGTTTTAAATGCTTCGCGAGCAACTAAGAAATATCCTGTGCCTAATACATTCATATTAAGTTCCCATTCTTGTAATGTTGTTTCTTCAAATGGAGATGAAGTTGCTAAGCCAGCGTTATTAACAACAATATCGATACCGCCATATGTTAGTACTGTGTATGCGATTGCGGTAGCAACTTGATCTTCTTTTGTAACGTCCATTTTAATAAAAGAAGCTACTTGACTACCAAAAGTTTCGTTAAGTGTATCAGCAACTTTCTTAGCTCCTTCCTCATTAATATCAGCTAATACAACATGTGCGCCTTCTTTTACGAATTGCTCAGCAGTTGTACTACCAATAGCACCTGCACCACCTGTAATAAAAATGATATGTCGAGAAAATTCTTTTTCAGGTGGAGCTAATGTTAACTTATATAACTCTAATGG
>JBJEFO010000018.1:0-7587 GCA_051874135.1 Lysinibacillus sp. | reverse complement strand
TTCCAACGCTAGTTCCTGCTCTGCTCCTGACGCTACGCTTTCGTCGCAAAGGAAATCTTGGCTGTGGCAAAGCGCGAAGGCTACACACTTGACTAATATACAGATATAGAAATAATTGTTTTAAACTTTACTCATTATAACTTCCCAATTAAAAAAGACTGTTCGATTTTTAGTCGAGCAGTCTCTTTAAGTTACACCTTTTTAAGTTAATGATACTTGTTCGTTTAACTTCACTGCTAAGTATTTCCGTGCTTCTGCTGTTAAAATTTGTAGCGTCGCCGTATTGGATTGATTTTCCAGTTCTGCAAACGTACCGCTTAAATTTTCATATACAACTTTGAACTTATAGCCTTCCGCTAGTATCGCATCAATCGCTGTAATTTCTTGCAAAACATCTTCATACGTTTCCATGAACATCCCCCTCCGTCACACTGTTTATTTAACATTCGTCGTTGGTGCAAAGTGATTCATGATTGCTTGACGCTCATTCCACGTCATTGGTGGTAATGTATTTTTTAGCTCTACCATTGAAATAGCACCTTCTACTGGGCATACGATAGAACAAAGGTTACAGCCGACACAATCATTTTCACGTACTTTCAGCATCGGGCGGCCACTTTCCGTATAAAGATCAATGCATTGGTGCGATGTATCTTCACATGCAATATGGCACTTATTACAGTTAATGCAAACGTCATTATTAATTTGCGCGACCACTTTGTAATTTAAATCTAAGTTACCCCAATCCGTGTAGCGTTGCACGGAACGACCGACTAAATCCATTGCAGAAGCCAATCCTTTTTCATCAAGGTAATTACTTAAACCTTCAATCATATCCTCGACGATACTAAAACCGTGATGCATTGCTGCCGTACAAACTTGTACACAGCTAGAGCCCATTAGCATAAATTCAGCTGCATCACGCCAGTTCGATATGCCGCCAATCCCTGAAATCGGCACGTTAATGTGCGGGCTACGTGCACATTCTGCTACCATATTAAGCGCGATTGGTTTTACTGCTGGGCCGCAATAACCGCCGTGAGCACCCTTTCCTGCAACGTGCGGAACCGTATTCCAAGAATCTAAATCAACACCCATTAAACTATTAATCGTATTAATCATACTAATTGCATCGGCGCCTCCAGCTACCGCTGCTTCTGCTGTTGCTGTTATATCTGTAATGTTTGGTGTAAGCTTTACAATGACTGGGGTTTTAGCCGCCTCTTTCGCCCAATATGTCTGTTTTTCGACTAGCTCTGGCACTTGACCTGAAGCTGCTCCCATTCCGCGCTCACTCATTCCATGGGGACAACCGAAATTTAATTCCAGTCCATCAACTCCAAATTCTTCCACTTTTTTAACGATTTCGTGCCACTTTTCCTGCTTTGGTTCAACCATCAATGAAGCGATGATTGTATGATTCGGAAATCGCTTTTTCGTTTCATAAATCTCTTTTAAATTTACTTCAAGCGGCCGGTCCGTAATAAGTTCAATATTATTAAAACCCATCACGCGTTGCCCGTTAAAATTGGTTGCTGCAAAACGGGAAGAAACATTTAAAATCGGGTCACCTAGCGTTTTCCATACCGCGCCTCCCCATCCTGCTTCAAATGCTCGTTGTACTTGATAGCCTGAATTTGTTGGTGGTGCTGATGCTAACCAAAATGGATTTGGTGATTCAATGCCTGCAAGGTTAATACGTAAATCTGCCATATCATTGTCCCCCTCTGCAAATGATGTGCTAAGCACTTTGTGATGCTGACTGGAATGTAGCATGGATGTTGTAAGCGACATCTTTTCCTTGTTGAACAGCCGTTACAACCATTGCCTCACCTTGTCCATTTCCGAAGATCACGTCTCCACATGCAAACACTTTTGAATTGGACGTTTGCATCGTTTCTTCGTTAAGCGTTACAACACCCCATTCATGCTCAAGACCAAATGCTTCAATCAATTGTGTATAGCGTGTTTGACCAATCGCTTTAATGACAGCATCAACCTCAATGACATGTTCTGATCCTTCCACTGGTACCGGTTTTTGGCGACCATCTTCGCCAGGCTCCCCTAGCTTCATTTTGATACATTCAATGCCGATTACTTGACCAGTGTCATTGCCAATAATTTTGACAGGGGCAGTTAGCCATTCAAATTGCACACCGTCTTGCTTAGCAAATTCATATTCAAACTCATAGGCAGTCATTTCTGCCTCCGTTCGGCGATATAAAATTTTAACATTTGATGCACCTAAACGAATGGCACTTGTAGCACCGTCGATTGCCGTATTTCCTGCACCAATGACCGCAACTCGTTTACCAACTAAATCCGTTGTAAGATTATTTAACTTTGTTTCTTTTATAAAATTGATTGCATCATGTACACCGTTCAGCGTTTCACCTTCAATGCGTAAATCCGGGACATTTCCCATACCGACCGCTAGTACAACTGCATCAAAACTAGTTAAAATCTCTTCTACTGAAATATCATTACCGACCGTTGTATTTGTACGAATTTCAACACCTAAATTTTCTATTTGATCTACTTCCCATTCCACTACATCATTTGGTAGACGGAAAGCAACAATGCCGTAACGTCCTAAGCCACCTGCCTGTTGTTGTGCCTCAAACATCGTTACATCATAGCCAAGGCAAGCTAGTTCACGCGCTGCAGATAACCCTGCTGGTCCTGTCCCGATAATAGCGACTCTTTTGTTTCGGGAAGTTCCTTTCTTAAATAACGGTAAGCTCGATGCCATCGCCCAATCCGTTGCATAGCGTTGTAAACGGCCAATATCAATCGGCTTAGCCTGGTGATTTAATACACATGCCCCCTCACACAGTTCCTCCGTTGGACAAACACGCGCACAGCTTGCACCAAGTGGATTAGCTTGTAAAATCGTTAAGGCTGAGCCTTTTAAATTGCCCGAAGCAATTTTTTTAATAAACTTCGGAATATCAATACTCGTCGGACATGCCTTTATACACGGTGCGTCATAGCAATATAAACAGCGATTCGATTCCTCGATTGCTTCATAGTTTGTTAACGGCGGCTCCAACTCGTTGAAATTATTTTTTAAATTATCTGCAATCATCTTGTCATGAATCATACCCATCCTTTCTTCCCCCCTCTTTGCTATATTGTTAGTTCAGCGCAGGTTCCTCTTTCGTTTGTACAATGGACTTTCGTTTTATATATTGTCCACTGCCTAACGTGCCAACAAATTTCTTGTCTTTCACCACATATTGCCCGCGCACAAGAACACTTTGCACCTCACCTGTTGCTTCCCATCCCTCATATGGGTTGTAATCGACATTCATATGATGTGTTTGTGCAGAAATGACACGTTTTACATTTGGATCAAACAACACAATATCTGCATCAGAGCCGATTGCAATCGTGCCTTTTTTCGGGAATAAACCAAATGTTTTTGCCGCACTTGTTGAAATCATATCGACAAATTCATTAATGGTAATACGTCCCTTCGCAACCCCTTCTGAATACAAAATACCGAAACGATCTTCAATAAATGGTCCACCATTCGGAATTTTCGAAAAATCATTTAAACCAAGTTCTTTTTTGCCTTTAAAGCTAAATGAACATTGGTCAGAACCGATTGTTTGAAGCTGTTTCGCCTTTAATGCATTCCATAACACTTCCTGATGATATGCAGGGCGAAGAGGTGGTGACCATACGTATTTCGCTCCCTCAAAGCCTGGTTGTGCTAATTTTGAGATGTCTAATGTTAAATACGGTGGACATGTTTCACCTAGCACATCGTAGCCTTTTTCACGCGCTCTAATAATTTCATCTACTGCTTCTTTACACGTAACATGCACTACGTATAATTTCGCTCCTGCTATGTTTGCTAGTTCAATGGCACGTTTTGTTGCCTCACCTTCTACCGCTTCCGGACGAGTAAGTGCATGATAAATCGGTTCTGTATTGCCATTTGCTAACGCTTCTTCAACTAGCTCATCAATGACTGAACCATTTTCACAATGCACCATCACGACCGTGCCTGTTTCCTTGCCGATTTTGAATGCTTTAAATAATGTACGATCGGATGATTGGAACTCACGAGCATATGCCATAAACACTTTCATCGATGTAATGCCTTCTTGCTTTAAAATCGTCGGTAATTCCTTTTCCGTTTCAGGCGTAAAGTCGGTAATCATCAAATGGAATCCGTAGTCTATTACTGCTTTTCCTTGTGCCTTTGCATGCCATTTTGCGACTGCATCTGCAAGCTTTGTTTCGCCAGCAGATAAACAGAAATCTAAAACCGTTGTTGTACCGCCAAATGCAGCAGCAATTGTACCCGATTCCCAGTCGTCATCTGTCACTGTATTATTAAATGGCATATCTAAGTGCGTATGTGGGTCAATTCCTCCTGGCATAACATATTTACCCGATGCATCAATGACTTCTGCGTCAGCTACATCAATGTTTTTAGCAATTTGTGTAATGACACCATCTTCAATTAATAAATCAGCCTCAAACACATCCGTTGCAGTTGCAACTTTTCCACCTTTAATTACTTTTTTCATCAAATAGCACCCCTCTATTTAGTAATTGCTGTTGGATTTACACTTTGCTTTGCTTGTAATGTTAAAACTGTCTCCAATAAAATATCCGCACCTTTTGCACAGTCTTCGTAACTCGTTAACTCCTCCTCGCAATGGCTTTTACCATCTACGCTCGGAACGAAAATCATAGCAGAAGGGACAACGGAAGCGATATATTGTGCATCGTGCCCCGCCCCGCTGTACATACGGTGCGATGAATAACCAAAACTTTGACATGCCGCCTCAATTTCATCGCAAATCACGGAATCGAAGTGTACAGTATCTCGTCCCCATAGCTTGACCGCCTGTACTGTGCAACCATCCATTTCATCTTGAAGAGCAAGCAACACATTTTCTACCTGCTTCATCACTTCAGGACTTTGATGACGAGAATCGATCGTAAAAACAACTTCATTCGGAATGACTGTATGAATATTCGGTTTCACATTCATTCGACCAAACGTATACACGAGCTCTTCATCAAGTTTGCTAAGCTCCCCATGTAAGTAGTTCATAATCTTTGAGGCAACAAGCATCGGATCTTTACGCATCGACATTGGCGTTGTACCTGCATGATTCGATTGTCCATTTATGCGAATCTCGTAGCATACCATACCTAGAACACCTTCAACTACGCCGATTTCAATACCTTTCGCCTCTAACACAGGGCCTTGCTCAATATGTAGCTCAATATAAGCTAGCGCATTTTTCAATCGGTTTGCTACCTCGCCCTCATAGCCGCTTTGTGCAAGTGCCTGAGCGAAAGTTGTCCCTTCCTTATCTGTAGACTGCAGCATCACATCTTTTTCAAATTTTCCGGTAATAACCCCCGAACTCATCATTGCTGGATCAAATCGCGCACCTTCTTCGTTCGTAAAATTAATAATCATGAGCGGAGCGTCCAGTTCAATATCGTTGTCAATAATTGTTCGTACAGCTTCTAATGCAGTTAATATACCGAGTACACCGTCAAAGCGCCCTCCCTTTACTACCGAATCCAAATGCGACCCCATCACAATAGGTGGTAAATCCTTTTTCCCTGGGAGCACGGCATACATATTCGCCATATCATCAACCTTCACTTTCATACGTAAAGCTTCACAGCACTCTTTAAAATAATCTCTTGCTAAAATATCTTCTTTCGATAAGGAAAGCCTCGTGACACCACCATTTTTAGTAGCTCCAAACTGACTAAAGTGTTCGATTGTTTGCTGTAAACGGGCTTGATTACACTTATACACTTTCACACTCCCCTTCTAATTACGTTATATTTAGAATATTCTTATATTAATTTATAATATGTTTAATTTTCTAACATATATGTTAAACAGAGAGAAAAAATATATGTATTCGCACAATAATAACGCTATATTTTCTAGCATAAGAGAAAGGGGGATAAAACAATGTTCACAATCTCGGAAATGTTACAGTCAACGCTTTTTCCTTTACTTCAATTAAATGTAGGTAAAAATGGGGTTTATCGCTAAATCAACAATATGAACATCTTAAAAAAAGTAGAATTAACGAAGTTCTATACACAGAACAAATTTATTGTGACAACCTGCTTTAAAACATCATATTTAATTTACACTTGCATAATATCTTTTATCAGAAAATTCATTGTTTAACAATTTTACAATTGGTAAAATATGCATAATAAATAGAATGGAGTGTTGCGTATGGCAAATTATGATTATCAACATGTTCAGCAAACAGATAAGGCTCATGTATTACATTCTTGGTCAAAACAAAATTACATTACACCAAAGGTTATGACAAAAGCACAAGGCATTTACTTTTGGGATGAGCATGATAAACGTTACTTCGATATGTCCTCACAACTTGTCTATCAAAATATCGGGCACCAGCATCCGACTGTTTTAAAAGCGTTTCAAGCAATTGGCACGTATCCATTTGCCGCACCAAGCTTCGCCACAAAACCGAAAGCCGATTTAGCTGCGCGCATTATTGAACTTGCTCCTAATAATATGCAAAAAGTTTTCTTTACATGTGGCGGTGCAGAAGCAAATGATCATGCGATTAAAATGGCACGTATGGTAACTGGGCGAACAAAAATCTTTTCCCGCTATCGCTCTTATCATGGTGCGACATTCGGTGCAAGCAATATAACAGGGGAAACACGCCGTTTTAGTGGAGAGCCCGGCTTAAGCGGTTTCGTAAAGTTCGATGTACCACACGCTTATCATGAGCCTGTATCGTTCGAGTCAGAAGAAGCTACAACAACTTACTATTTAAAAAAATTGCGCCAACAAGTACTTTATGAAAATCCGTATGCAATTGCAGCAATTGTCCTCGAACCGATTCCTGGAAGTAACGGTGTACTCGTGCCACCTAAAGGCTATTTAGAAGGGGTACGTGCAATTTGCGACGAATTCGGGATTTTCATGATTTGTGATGAAGTGATGACGGGCTTTGGGCGTACAGGAAAAATGTTTGCTGTCGATCATTATGATTTTAAGCCTGATATGATTACATTCGCAAAAGGCGTAACATCGGGATATGCTCCACTTGGAGGCGTTATTGTAAGCAAGGACATAGCAGAATACTTCGGAGAGGAGTTGCTTTTAACAGGCTTAACTTATAGCGGTCATACAATGTGTACACAAATAGGCTGTGCGGCACTTCAAGTAATTGAAGACGAACAGCTTGTTGAAAATGCCGCTTCTGTTGGTGAAGTACTGAAGCAGCGTTTAGTACAAATAGCGGAACATAAATATGTCGGTGAAGTACGTTCCATCGGCTTATTTGCTGCCGTTGAATTAACGCGTAACAAAGAGACAAAAGAGCCGATGTTACCGCTTAGTCTCGGTTATGGCAAAGATCCAATTGGATGGATGAAACGCTTTATGAGTTTGTTAATTGAGCGTGGCTTTTATACGTATAGCCACGAATCCTCTGTCATTATCGCACCTCCGTTAATCATCAAAGAAAGCGAATTACATGCTGCACTCGATTTATTCGAGGAAGCATTAGCAGAGTTAGAAACACTCATCGATGCTGAAGG
>JBJEFO010000017.1:0-1772 GCA_051874135.1 Lysinibacillus sp. | reverse complement strand
GGTGAAATTTATGACAAAGGAAAGAGGTAAATAAATTTACTAAGCAATTTCCTTCGTATGACATGCTAACATTTGGGCTAATACAAACAATTTGCACATTGCAAAGCAGTTGCGTGATTAGAATTATCGCTATAAATAAAAATCAAACCTTGTTAAAGTTGGATTTTCTCCGATTTAACAAGGTTTTTTTCATTGTATAAAAGCCTATATAATCATTATTTGCATTTAAATAGTTTTATTTCACATAACAATACTGTATTATACATAGTATAAGTTAAATACTATGTAACATACAGTATGTAGTTTGGAGGTGGGTTGGTGGATCAGTTTTTTCAGTCAATGACGACGGAGCTGCGGAGGGGGACTTTGACGCTCGCAGTATTGAGTCAATTGAAGAAGCCTCAGTATGGTTATTCGCTCGTGCAGTCGTTGGAGAGTGCAGGTATTCCTATTGATCAAAGTACGCTTTATCCATTGCTGCGACGGTTGGAAAAGCAGCAATTAGTGACGAGCAGCTGGGATACAGGGGAAAGTAGGCCACGTAAATATTATGTTTTAAGTGAATATGGTGTGGAAGTTTATGCACGCTTGAAGGCGGAATGGATTCAAAATACGAAGGAACTTTATGCTTTATTACAAGGGGATGAGGAAGATGAAGTTAATTGATGTATATATACAGGAAGTAACCCGTCGGCTACCTAGGAAAATGCGGAAAGATATTGCACTCGAGCTTCGTTCTACGATTGAGGATATGCTGCCGGAGCAGTATGAAGAAAATGATGTGAAAGAAGTGCTTAATCAGCTAGGGAATCCAGTTATGTTGGCGAATGGTTATAAGGACCGACCGGCATATTTAATAGGGCCACGTTATTATGATTTGTATGTGTCACTGTTGAAAATTGTGATTCCGATTATTGCGGTTGTTGTCATGATTACTACTATGACACAGCAACTGACGGATATTAACGGTGAACATTCGATTGCGAGTGCTATTAGTGGAATGATTACTACAGTAATCGCGCGAACATTTGAGGTTGTGGCCCAAACGTTTTTCGGGTTAACGTTGTCATTTGCTATCATAGATCGGTTTGATAAAAGGGATAATGAAGAGCCGGTGTCTATGAGCTTTGAGAAATGGACGGCTGATGAGTTAAAAAATGTGACATACATTCCAGCGAAGCGGGATGTTTCGAAGTTAGAAGTGTTTTGGCGGTTATTATGGACAGCGATTTGGGTCACGGTATATTTTTATGCAAATCGATTAATAGGTGTTTACGAAGGTACGGAGAATGGTGTGCAATTTGTTATGCCGGCGTTGAATCAGGATGTGTTACTAAGTTTTTGGCCAGTTGTTATTGGCGTTGCAGCGTTAGATGTTGGGTTATCGTTGTTTAAATTGTTTGAAGGGCAATGGACTAAGCGATTGGCGATTTTCAATGGCGTTGTAGAAATCGCTTTAACTGTCGCATTTATAGTCGTTTTAATAGCACCGAATTTACTAAATGATGCTTTTATTACGTATATGAATGACTTACTCAACATTTCGAATAGTCAATGGGATACGTGGTTCATTGGCTTGTTAATTATCATTAGTATAATAAGTACAATTTATAACATTTATGATGGATTTAAAAAATCGAATGCACTTGAAAATTATAATTTAAATTCCAATTAAAGAAACTTAAAATGTAAACGACTATGCAAAACAAATTTTTGAATTTATATAAGTTGAACTTAAAAATCTCGTATATTGCTATTTATACATTCGCGCT
>JBJEFO010000016.1:0-1775 GCA_051874135.1 Lysinibacillus sp. | reverse complement strand
CCGGTTGCTTTGCCATAATGTTATTATAATGTCTTTATTAGTTTCTTTTTGTTATCGTGTTTTTGAACTGATTTAGTAATGGTTATGAGCGGACTTTAAGCAGACCTAACACCAATCCCTCAATCTGTCATTTTACTATAAAATTCCAATTGTTTCTATCGATATGTTACAATGAGCAATTCATTTGATATGTTTAATGCGAGTTCGAAATAAACAAATACTTTCAGCATTCAAAAACTAATTTGGTTTTTGGTAATAAATTAATGACTAATTAGATGAAAATTTATGTTAGTAAAAAATATTTGGATAATTTTTGGAAATTTTTGTTGAAATAAAAAAACATAGGTGTTTTGATGTATAAGTATCTTATTTCGAGTTCACACATTATAGCATTATCTGATAAAATCACAAAATTTGCGAATCATCATAGACGATACTAATAAGTCTTTCATCCTTCATCCTTTATCCTTCATCCTCAAAACACATACTTCGTATACTTCACTTCTCCATATCCCCACGTGTGTGTTACCATCTCATGCTGTTTCCGTTTCTTGCCTTCCACTGCCACCAGCGTATCTACATCCACCGAAAACGTCTCCTCATCCACGCTCACCAATTGCCCCCTTATTTTCTTCCCCTCTGCGGTCAGCACTTCCACGTCCTCGCCCAAGTGCTTCTCATACTGCATCTTCGTCTTGAACGGGTCGCTCAGGCTCACGCTACCTACTTCTATCGCATAATCCTCCTCGCCTGCGGCGTCCAACTGCTCCACTAACCAACTGTTTAGCCGTCCGCAGTCTTCCACATCCACGCCCGCCAGCCGGTCAATCTCTATCAATATCTCATTGGCGGCGCTAACCTCCAGCGTAATCAATTCATAATCCGTATCCCGCAGATACTCTTCCACCAACGCCTGTATTTTATTTTTGTCTAACATATTGTTATTTAGTAGATTATCGGTTCTTTATTCTACCAAATTGAGGGAACCTCGTGGCTCCCTCAATCAATCACGCTGCAAAGGTACAACTTTTTTTTGATATATGCAAATAATTCTGCAAAAAAGTGCAAAAAATGTGTCAATTGCGTGAATTTTCACTATAATCTTATATCTAATCGATGCCCTATTAAGTGATTATTCCCCAAATACACAATACTGTGTACATTTTCTAAATCCTCAAAGAAAGCATACCAAGTTGTGTGTGAGTTTTTGTTGTATTTTATGTAGTATAGTTGCTTGTTGTCTATTTTATAGCGGTCAAAATACGCCGAAGCCCGGTATGCTATTAGGTTAGGCAAGTTTAACGAAAAAAACTGAAAAATATCCCGAACATATTCCACAGCATAATCTTCGCTGCTGAAATAGTTCTTTTCTACCAATTGAGCAACACTCTCTTCCAATTGAAGCAGAGCAGGCAATGCAAAGACAACCTCTTTCATCGAAACATGGAGCGAATGCGTGGTTCTATAAAATGCATTGCTTCTTCTGCCGTAAAATACTTTTTCTGCATGCCATTATTGCTTGTACTCTCATCAAGACGTGGCATTTCTATGTTTTCTCGTTGTTTCATAGTTCTAAACTAAATATGCGGCAAAGTTACTTTATTTTTTTGATATGAGCAAATTTTCTTCGATTTTTTTGTATTTTTATAAATATGTGAAGTCAAAATTATCGCTTCTTTTCGGCATACACATACTTTTTTATGGAAAAACAGCCTTCCCTCTTGCACAATTCAGAAAAAAGCCGTACCTTTGCACTCGCATTTGGAAAAGGGAAG
>JBJEFO010000015.1:0-7686 GCA_051874135.1 Lysinibacillus sp. | reverse complement strand
CTTTATCAAGATGAAATGTAAATATATCCCTGTAAATGATATGCATTATTAAGATAATGTAATTGTATCATCATTAGACCTACATCTGAAACAATCATTTGAATATTCTGACTTATAACTATATTTGGTTATTTTACATAGTTGGCATAAAACTTGCAAGTAGATAAGTAGGTGGGGGTGGAAAATTTTAAAAATTGAAAAATATGATTAAATCAAAATTATCTAGATTGGGGTGCTTGAAATGACACGTTATATTCTCGGGAGAATTGGATATATGTTTATAACATTATTTATCATTATTTCTCTTTCTTTTGTGCTAATGGAAACACTTCCGGGTTCTCCATTTAATGATGAAAGATTACCTTTGTCACAAAAAGAACTTCTATATGAAAAATACGGATTAGATCAACCGGTAGCTGTACGTTATGTAACTTATTTAAAAAATTTGGTTCAAGGTGATCTTGGTGTTAGCTTCCAAATGGATAATCGTCCTGTCACAAAAATTATTAGTGAGCGAATCGGTGCCTCCGCTGTACTCGGCATACAGGCCATTATAGTTGGAACATTTATCGGCTTATTATTAGGGATTATTGCTGCACTGCGGCATAACAGCATCATGGATTATAGCGCAATGCTAATCTCTGTTTTAGGGATTTCTATACCTTCTTTTGTATTTGCCGGATTTTTGCAATATTGGATCGGTGTTAAATTACAATGGCTTCCAATTGCCTTTTGGGGCGGATTCGAATATTCAATCATGCCGACAATTGCCTTATCTGTAGGGGTTATTGCTACTATTGCAAGATATACACGGGTGGAAATGCTTGATGTACTTGGACAAGAGTATATTACAACGGCTAAAGCAAAGGGGTTATCAAATGTAGCCATTATTATCAAGCATGGATTCCGTAACACATTGATTCCAATAGTCACAATCATTGGGCCTCTTGTGGTAAGTATGATGACTGGTTCACTTGTCATTGAAAAGATTTTTAGTGTACCTGGGTTAGGCGAACAGTTTGTTTCTTCTATTCTGTCAAATGACTATCCGGTTATTATGGGCACAACAATATTTTATGCTGTACTCTTTATTGGAGTAGTGTTAATTGTTGATATTTTATACGGGCTGATAGATCCAAGAATTCGCTTAGCTGGGGGTGAAGATAATGGGGAAAAATAATCTTCAAAAACAATATTCTGTTGATTTATTCCAGCTGGCGGATGATCGTCCGATAAAAAAGGAAATCGTCCAAGGTGGGACACAATCATTTTGGAAAGATGCTTGGATACGTTTGCGAAAAAACAAAGGTGCTATCGCTGGCTTATTTATTATTTTTCTTATTATATTTTTAGCGATTTTTGGCCCATATATGAATAGTCATGGCGTGGACGGTCAAGATTTGCACCGATCTAATTTACCGCCACGTATACAAGGGCTTGAGCATATTTCTTTTCTGCCCTTTGCGGGTGTTGATATACGGGGGGTAAATCAATATGAAGCAAAAGGCGTCGATGAATATTTTTGGTTTGGTACAGACGAGCTTGGTCGCGATTACTGGACTAGAATTTGGGAAGGGACAAGAATCTCGCTGTATATTGCCTTTTTAGCAACTACAATTGACTTGATGATAGGTGTTATTTATGGCTCTGTCTCTGGATTTTATGGGGGGCGTTTAGATAATGTTATGCAACGCTTTGTTGAGATTCTCATTGGAATTCCAGGTCTAATCATTAATATTATGTTAATTTTAATTTTAAAGCCAGGTATTATGTCTATTACGCTTGCCATGGTTATTGCTGGATGGATTGGTATGGCGAGGATTGTTCGAGGTCAGACATTAAAATTAAAGGGTCAGGAATTTATTCTTGCTTCGAGAACATTAGGAGCAAGCAACAAGCGTTTAATTTGGAGACATTTGTTACCGAATATGCTTGGCCCAATTATTGTAGCAACAACTTTTACTATTCCAGGTGCTATTTTTACTGAAGCATTGTTGAGCTTTATAGGCTTAGGTTTACAACCACCGACAGCTTCACTAGGAACAATTGTAAATGGTTCTTATAAATTGATACGAATTTATCCACATGGCATGGTTGCTTCATCTATTGTCATTAGCTTCATTATGATTAGTTTCAATTTATTAGGTGACGGCCTTCGCGATGCCTTGGACCCAAAAATGCGTAAGTAGGAGGATAAAACAATGGAGAATATTTTAGAAGTAAATAACTTACATGTTTCATTTGATACATACGCCGGTGAGGTCCAGGCTGTTCGAGGCGTATCTTTTTCGTTGAAAAAAGGTGAGGTATTGGCAATTGTTGGGGAGTCTGGATCCGGAAAATCAGTTACAGCTAAAACGTTAATGCGTCTGAATCCTGTATCAAATACACGTATTAAATCAGGAGAAATTATTTTTGAGGGAAAAGATTTAACAAAAGTAACTGAAAAAGAGATGCAAAAAGTGCGTGGTGCGGGCATCTCTATGATTTTTCAGGATCCTATGACAGCATTAAATCCAACGATGACAGTTGGTTCTCAAATTATGGAGAATTTACGTAAACATCAAAAAATGGATTTGAGTGAGGCAAGAAAACGGGCAGCGGAACTATTGCAGCTTGTGGGTATTCCTTATGCAAAAGCGCGCCTTAAACAATATCCGCACCAATTTTCGGGTGGCATGCGTCAGCGTATAGTCATTGCAATTGCTTTAGCAAGTAACCCGAAAATATTAATTGCTGATGAACCGACAACTGCACTGGATGTTTCGATTCAATCACAAATTTTAGAGTTGTTGCAAGATTTGCAAAAGAAAATGGACTTATCAATCATCTTTATTACACACGATTTAGGTGTAGTAGCCAAAATGGCCAATCGTGTAGCAGTTATGTATGCAGGTAAAATGATTGAAATTGGTACAACAGATGAAGTATTTTATGATGCTAGGCACCCATATACGTGGGGCCTGTTAGCTGCTATGCCAAATCTCGATACATCTGATGAATATCTTTATACGATTCCTGGAAGTCCGCCGAATTTACTGTTTCCACCAGAAGGAGATGCCTTTGCAGAACGAAATGTACAGGCATTGAAAATTGACTTTATTGAAGAGCCTCCGATGTTTCAAATTTCAGAAACACATTATGCAGCTACATGGCTTTTACATGAGGATGCTCCAAAATTAGGGAAACCAACCATTCAGAAAACAGGTAAGACTAATCTTCGTTTAAAAAGTTCAGAGACGCCAAAAAAGTTATTAGAAGTGAAAAATTTAAAACAACATTTTAAGCTCAACAAAAATAATGTTGTAAAAGCTGTAGATGATATTAGTTTTGATATTTTTAAAGGGGAGATTTTTGGGTTAGTAGGCGAATCCGGCTGTGGTAAATCAACGACGGGACGTTCAATTATTCGCTTATATAACTCAACAGATGGCCAAATTCTTTATGATGGTCAAGATATACAGCATATTAAAAAACGTGAAGAAGCACTTCAATTTAATAGAAAAATACAAATGATATTTCAAGATCCTTATTCCTCGCTTAATCCGCGCATGAAAGTAAGCGACATTATTGGTGAAGGTTTACAGATTCATGGCGTCGGGGAAAAAGAGCGTGAGGAAAAGGTATTTGAATTACTGGAAACAGTGGGTCTCAGCAGGGAACACGCAAATCGCTATCCGCATGAATTTAGCGGAGGACAAAGGCAGCGAATAGGTATTGCTCGAGCACTTGCAGTTGATCCGGAGTTTATTATTGCCGACGAGCCAATCTCAGCACTGGATGTCTCTATTCAAGCACAAATTGTTAACTTATTAAAGAAGCTTCAAAAGGAGAAAGGATTAACGTATTTATTTATAGCACATGATTTGTCAATGGTGAAATATATTAGTGATCGAATTGGCGTCATGTATCGAGGGCGTATCGTAGAATTAGCAGAAAGTCAGGAGTTATATAATAATCCTATTCATCCATATACAAAAGCGCTGTTATCAGCGGTACCATTGCCAGATCCACGCGTGGAACGAGAGCGCCAACACATTAAATTCGATGAGGAAGCTTACTTTAGCGTCAATCGGGATTCAGAGAAGCTTCGAGAAGTTAAATCAGGTCATTGGGTAGCATGTATAGATGAAGAATTTATACATTATACAGAGCTATTTAAGGAGAAATCTATGCGTTAAATCATATGGAGGCATGGGTATAATGAAAATAAATATACGCTTAATATGTTATATAATCTTCTTTTCTATCGTTTTTGCCAGCGTAGTAAATTATTTTAGTCCGACAATAACGTTTGCTGGGTTAGTAGATAAATGGTTTTTGATTTCATTAATACTTTTGCTTATTGGTGCAAGCTTATTTGTTATACAGGGTGGCTTTTTTAATGGTTTAATATTTAGCTTTAAACGTTTTACGAATCGTATGACGAAACTGGGCGAATACGCTACAGAGCTTGACCAACAGTCTGAATATGTAGAAAATGTAGAGTTTCAGGTGACTATACCACTCTTAGCGGCAAGTGCAATTCAATTAATATTCATTTTCATCTGTTCATTTATAATGATATAAGAAAAAATAAAATACACCTTTCTGCTATTATGCAGAAAGGTGTATTTTAATTCAATTATTCAATATATGCCCATTTAAAGCTTAAGTCTGTACCAAATGGGTGCCTATAAAGGTCTTTAACATAAGATTTTGTTAAACTAGCTATACCTACTTGATAAATAGGTCCAATTGTTGCAGATTCCATTAAAAGCTTTTCGGCTTCAATCAATATATTCCAACGCTCTGTTAGGTCTTGTGTTTGACGTGCTTTCGCAATAAGCTCATCATACGCTTCATTTTTGTAATTAGATTGGTTGTAATAACTATCAGAAGTGAAAATTTCTAAGAATGTGATTGGATCTTGATAGTCAGGAGCCCAGCCGCCGTAATCTAAATCAAATGAAACACTTGCTTCCAATTCTAATTTTTGTTTGCTTGGTTGTATATTAATTGCAATTGTTAAGCCTGGTAAGTTTGTCTCTAATTGGTTTTTAATATATTCAACAAGCACCTTTGACATTTCGCCATCATATGATAGCAGGTCAAGTGTTACGCTATCAACACCAAGTTCTTCTAAACCTTTGTTCCAATATTCTTGGGCTTTTGCAATATCTGTTTCATTATAGTTGCCGCTGGACTCTCTAAAGTCTTTGCCGTCAGGACCGTTAACAAAACCGGCCGGCACTAAATAGTATGCAGGAACAGATCCGTTTTTCAATAATAAATCAGCCATGTCTTGTTTGTTCCAGCCCATATCAATAGCCTTTCGAATATTTTCATTTTTTAAATATTCATTAGCGTGATTCATACGGAAGAAGTAGATTGTTGGTTGTTCAGAAGTTTTGTATTCCGGACTGTCTTTATATTGATCAACGTACTCAGAAGATAAGCCAACAGAATCTAATTCGCCTGTTTCGTATAAGTTTATAGCAGTGGATGTGTCTTTTACGATTTTTTGATTAATAGTTGTCAGCTTAACGGTATTCGCATCCCAATACGTTTCGTTTTTCTTCATTGTCCATCCTTCACCTTGCTTCCAAGTATCTAAAACGAATGGACCGTTGTAAATCATACTGTCTACATCTAGTGCATAGTTTTCACCTTGTGCCTCAACAAACTCCTCGTTTTGAGGGAAGAAGACACTTGTTGCAGTTAACCCTATGAAATAAGATACAGGGTATTCAAGCTCAACAACAAAAGTATGGTCATCTTCTGCTTTTATACCTAATTCTTCTGACTTACCGTATAACTCATCATCCGGATTTTGAATTTTTGATGCATTTTTAATATCGATCATTAAGTAACCGAAATAGGCTGCTGTGTCAGGATGAATTGCCTTTCTCCAAGAGTAAACGAAATCATGCGCCGTTACAGGTGTACCATTACTCCAAACAGCGTCTTTGCGCAGTTTAAATATATATGTTTTTTGGTCATCGCTTAACTCATATGACTCCGCAATTCCAGGGACGATTGTATTGTTTGGACCAATTCGATTAAGTCCTTCAAATACAGAATTCATCACAACTACTGCGCCACTGTCATAGGCGCCTAATGTATTCATCGTAGCTAGGTCACCACCTGCTGCTAAATTAAGTACTTGTTCCACTTCTGTTTTTTCACTGTCAGTAGATGAATCTTTTTCTTTAGTGGTACTATCCTCTCCGCCATAGCAACCAACTAATAATAAGCTCATAACTAAAAATGAAACGAATAAAAATGCTTTCTTTAATCTCATTGTTTATCCCCCTATAAGTTTAAGTAAATAGCAAAAGAAAAAAGCACACCTCCTCTAGCTGTATACTTTTTATTAATGCAATTTTTGTGCCATCTATTGCTTGGCATTACAATTGCATTAAATTAATGTATATAATTTGTTTTTTGGAGGTTGGAAGATGATGAAATTAACAGCATTAAGAACGATGTTAGATAAAATGGACATAGACGGGATTTTGGTTACAAGCAGTATCAATCGTACATATTTAACCGATTTTACAGGGAGTACAGGCACTGTTTTGGTAACTAAAAATGCAGCATTTTTATTGGTGGATTCCCGCTATACTACGCAAGCATCAGCTCAAGCGAAGAATGTTACTGTCCAACAAATTAATCGCTCTATTTTTTATGAAGAGATAGCAAATATAGTAAAGCTGTTAGGCGTTAATAGGTTAGGCTTTGAACAACAGCATATCTCTTTTTATGAGTACTCACGTTTAAGTCAATATTTATCAGTGGAATTGGTGCCACTTTCAGGCGTAATAGAAAAAATGCGTACTATTAAAAGTGAAGATGAGATTACTACAATCAAGAAAGCAGCGGAAATTTCGGATGCAGCATTTTCCCATATATTATCTATTATTCGTCCCGGTATAACGGAAGTAGAAATTGCAAATGAGCTTGAATTATATATGCGTAAATTAGGTGCTACTTCTTCTTCCTTCGATATGATTATCGCGTCTGGGCTACGTTCTGCATTACCGCATGGTATAGCCAGTGAGAAGGTGATTGAATCCGGCGATATAGTAACGCTGGATTTCGGTGCATATTATAAAGGTTATTGCTCTGATATGACACGAACAATCTCAGTTGGAGAGCCTTCTCAGCAGTTAAAGGAAATCTATGCAATTGTAAATAGAGCTCTAGACAATGCACTTAGTGGCATTCAAGCGGGCATGAGCGGAAAAGAGGCAGACTCTTTAACACGTGATGTTATTAATGAGGCAGGCTATGGTGCATTTTATGGGCATGGAACCGGACACGGAATCGGTCTCTATATCCACGAAGATATTTTTATGTCACCTACATGTGAAGAACTTGTAGAAGTCGGAATGGTACTTACTGTCGAACCGGGTATTTATATACCAGGCGTTGGTGGTGTGAGAATTGAGGACGATATAGTAGTAATGGAAAACGGGGTAGAAATTATTACAAAGTCTTCGAAAGAACTAATTGTTTTATAGGTTATGTTTTTGAAGTGTCAAAGAAGTTAGACGTATATCTAATTTCTTTGACACTTTTTTATTTATTTAAATCGTCTTTTAAAATATCAAAGTTTTCATTTTGCTGAAAAAATTCATAATGGATAAATCTATATAGTTTGAAATAAATTTTTACCCATGCATTTGCGCTGGCCGCACGTTC
>JBJEFO010000014.1:0-7697 GCA_051874135.1 Lysinibacillus sp. | reverse complement strand
TAGGGGATAAAATTATTGGCGCAACAGATTACGATACATATCCGGAAGCAGCTAAGGACATTGAACGCGTTTCAGATTCTTACACGTTTAATGCAGAGCGAATCGTTGAGTTAAACCCAGATGTTGTCGTTGCTTACACAATTGGTGATGAAGCGCAAGTTGCACAGCTAGAAGAAGCGGGTGTGAAAGTATTTGTCATTGCTTCGGCAGCTACATTTGATGATGTATATGGCGATATTGAACAGCTTGGAGATGTAGTAGGGCAAGCAGACAAGGCAGATGAAGTAATTGAAGAAATTCAAACACAAATCGAAGCGGTACAAGAAAAAACAGCTACTATTGAAAACAAAAAGAAAGCTTACTTTGAAATTTCACCAGCGCCAGACATTTGGACGTCTGCAGCAGGTACATTCCAAAATGAAGTTTTAACAGCAGCAGGAGTGGACAACATTTTTGCCGATCAAACAGGATGGTTTAGTGTTGCGAGTGAAGATGTCATTACAAGAAATCCAGAAATTATTTTAACGACGGTTTACTATACGGAAGATCCTGTTGGAGAAATTAAGTCGCGTACAAGTTGGAACACGATTCAAGCAATCCAAAACGGACAAGTATATCAGCTAGATGGAGATGTTTTAAGCCGCCCAGCTACACGCATTGGCGAAGCGGTAGAACTAGTAGCAAAAACGGTTTATCCGGAGTTGTTTAAATAAATTTTTTTACAAGCAAAGGAGCGTTAGGTATCTAGTAAGTCACATACCTGCGCTCCTTTCATTTTATTATTGTTCGTAACCGATAATAATACCTTCAATTCTATCATTTTGAACCGGTCCAAATGTGCGGCTATCCGTACCGCGCCACCATTGATCCACCAATACAAAATATTCGTTTTCTTTAAGCGTGATTGCTTCCATATTCGTACGGAAATATTCACGAGTTGAGGCCTCATTGACAATGTTTTCAGGACTTGTCGTTTCAAAATAAGCTTCCTCTGTTAATCCGCGCATCGTTGCCCCGGCGTAGAATGCTTCGAGTTTTTTACCATCAATCCAAACGTGCCCCTCTTTTATTTCAATCGTTTCGCCAGGTAAACCGACTATACGGCCGATATACATATTATCTTCGTTATTCGTGTCAGGTAGTTGATAATAGGCAACTTGCCCGCGTTCAATTGTTTTTATTGAAGGGTCTACAATAAGTGCACCATGTACATTCGTGTCAAAATCATGATTCCCTCTATCCATTGCATCAGACAGCCATTCAATCGTATATTGCTCACCTGTAACTGCAAGGGTCGGTAGCTTTTGTGGTGTTGCTGAATCGATAATCGTTTCAGTAGGCTTCGATAAATAAAAAAGACCAATTACCATCGTAATAGTGAACATAAACGCAACAACTGAATAGGGGAATACATTTTTTTTATGTTTAGTTAACCTACGATGAACATTTTGTTTATTTTGCTTGGTAAATGTGACATGGCTAAGAAAGTTCGTATTATTTTTTAGTGAACGTAATTTATCTTCCATCTGAATCAACCTCCTTCCATCGCTTTTCGAGCAGACCTTTTCCACGTTTTAAGCGAGTTTTAATCGTGTTTGGATTCATCTTTAATGTCTCTGATATTTCAGCAATAGAAGAATCTTCATAATAAAACAATAAAATCACTTCACGATATTTAACAGGTAATGAAAGAATCATGTGAAAAAGCATAGCATGTTCATCATTTCGAATAATCGTTTCTTCTGTATGATTTGTTGTTATTTGCTCATGAACAAGGGGATTATGCAACAAAACACGCTTTACCCAGCTTGAACGTAACATATCTTTTGCGCGGTTAATCGTTACGCGGTAAAGCCAAGGTTTAATCATTTCGATATGCTGAATTTTTTCATATTGTTCAAAGCAAGTGACAAATACATCCTGTACAATTTCTTGTGCTTTTCCAACATCTTTTACATACGTGTAAGCTAGCTTTGTTAAGCGATCCCCATAGTCATTCATAAGCTGGGTGAGCCATTCAGAGCGAGCGATGTCACGATCCATAAACATCCCTCCAACAACAGTTTTATCTATAACGGATGAAACACTAATAAAGTTTCATTATTTTATTAGAAAATAAAAAGCATGTCTCGCTTAATTAAGACATGCTACTGTTTTATGGTGATATTTAGGTGATTCGCGTAAAAGTGGTTCGAAAGCGCGTAAAAATGCCTTCAATGCGCGTAAAAGTGTCCACCAACCGCGTAAAACTGTTCCAAAACCGCGTAAATATTATGTTAACTCCAACTATCATCTATAAATCCTTTTGTTCATCCAACACAACGACTTTTTGTGTTGGTTGGTACACCGTATAAAGAATAGCGCCGAATATTAATAGTATGCCAAACACTTGTAGCGAAGTAGGGCGGAATGATAATAATACGACGTCCAAAAGTATTGCTACAACCGGATCAACAAACACTAAGACCGAAACAACAATTGTTGAGAGGTTGCGTATACTATCAAAAAATAAGTAATACACAAAACCGGTGTGAATGAAGCCCGTTCCTAAAATGTATAGCCAATTCGTCGTCGTTAAACCGTTAAATACACCAAAATCACAAAACGGCGCTAGCATTAAAATACCGACAATCGTTTGAATAAATGTGAGGGCATAAGACGACAAGCCTGTAATCGTTTTACTCGTAAACATCGTAAGGGCATAGCAAATAGCGGAAAGCAGTGCCCACACAAAACCTGAGCTCATAAAATCATCAAGTGACGTGAAATTGTTAATGCCAACAATGAAAATGCTGCCGATAAAGCAAACAATTGTAGCGCAAATAGCACCGAATGACATTTTTTCAGCTAGTAACACAGCACCTAAAATTAATACAAAAATAGGGGCTAAATTATAAATAGATATCGCAATCGAAATCGACATTTCTTCAAATGCTTTAAATAAAAACACCCAATTTAACACGATAAAAATACCGCAAATGAGCGTTTTACCAACTTCTTTTTTATCCCATTTCTCTGTTTTATGCCCGCCAGTCATAAGCCACATGCCGCCTAAAAACAGCGTTGCACAAATGCATCTTATAAACACAAGTTCAACAGCTGGAATACCTGTATGTATAGTGAAAAATCCAATGGAACCGAATATAGCCATTGAAATCGTTAGTTTTATCATTGCTGAAATATTCAATATACTCCCGTTGCCAAAACCTTATAAAACTTTATAAAGTCTTGTTTGCTTCTTGCTTCTACCTGTCCGATTTTGCCGAAGCTACTTTCGTTTGATGTGACAGTCCACAAGCGTAAATTCCGATACAACGAATCGTACATATCAGTTATATCTTTAAAGTGATTAAATAACTGATTGATAGCGACTAAGATTGATACTGGCATTGAAATCCCGGTCAATCTCTAGTGAACATGCTTCACACTTGTACGTTCTCTCAGACAGTGAAAATTGTTTTTTTACACAGCCGCAACCGCTGCACATCTTAGATGATGGAAACCATTTATCCGCTTCGATAAACCGAATGCCGTATTTTTCACATTTATACTGTACCTGTCTTTTGAACTCGCGCAGTTTTTGTTGTGCAATCGCTTTTGATAAATGTTTATTCTTCATCATACCTTTGATGTTTAAATGTTCCATGACAATAGTAGATGGCTTGGTTTTCACAATCTTACTCGTTGCTTGGTGAAGATGATTTGTTCGTATATTCGTTAATTTACGATGAAGCAAACGTATCTGTTTTTCTTGTTTTATAATGTTGCTCGTTTTGACGAACCGTTTTCCCTCCTTATTCTGTTCATATTTACGAGACACGCTACGTTGCAACCTGCGTAATCGTTTCTCTAATTTCCTCACTTTAGCTGTTTTATTAATATTTTTGAAGACTGTTCCGTTACTACAAACAGCTAAATCTTTAATACCCATGTCAATACCGATTGTTTCATCCGTTAATTCGATCGATTGTTGCGCTTGCTCTACGCCAACAGACAAATACCAATACTTGCCGTCAAAACTAATTCGAGGGTTTGTATAGTTACAATCCATTGGCACTTGTTCTGTAGTTTTAATCCAGCCTACTTTTTCAATTAGAACACTGTTTTTCTTTACCTTTAACTTCACGTTGTCATTATAAAAAGATGGTTTTGACGTCTTTCTACTCTTAAACTTTGGTTTATCTGCCAGCCCTTTAAAGAATCTCTTGTAAGCGTCACAAGCATCTTTTACAGCCTGTTTGGCAACATTGTTCGAAACATTGTTTAACCATGACAGCTCACCCTTTTTTAATTGGGTAATTTCTTTTCTTAGTATTCCGTCTGAAATAAACTGCCCACCATTTTTATAATGCTCTTCCTGTTTGCTTAGCGTCCAATTATAAATAAACCTTGCTGTACCAACTGATTTCCACAATTGCTTTTCTTGTTCTTTACTTGGTCTTAATCGAATCTTTTTAGCTAACAACATGTACCTCACCTCATCTCACAGATTATCCATATTATACCGAAAACTACTGTCAATTGAAGTCGATTTGTGTTGCCCATCCAATATAATGGAGGTGATTACCTATGAGAAAAGATTTAAAAACAAGAGGTCCGATCGGTAATGGGTTATTAAATCAGTTAAGAGCATATTCAAAAGAATTGGGCGTACCTATTTCTAAATGATTAGATAGAGCCATCAAAATATACTTAGAGTCTGTTAGAAAACAATAGACTTTTATCGTGTTTTATAAAGAATTTTCAACAGCTCACGCCCTCCATTATTCAACTATAACAAGGTTATGATAGATTTGAATATTATTTTTGAGATTTGTTGTGTAATAGAAATTTTATCCCGCATTAACGGGCAGTAATTTATCTGTATCGAAAGCGAAGCGACAGATACAAGACTCCCACCTCAAAGGAACCTACGAAGCGTAGGTGGGAGCTCAACTGCCTGTAAAAGCCCGGTTGGTTCAACTAACAATCAGTAGGGGATGGCCGACTAAAAACGTCACATCCGTGTGACAACGTCGGCATTAGCACGTCCTGTGCGTCAAAACCCCTACTGATTGAAGTTTCACTTTATAAGTAAAGGGGGCTTAGATTTATGAATGTACTAGTCGTTATGTTTATATTGCCTTTGCTTATTATCATTGCATCAATTCTCGGTTATATATGGTTGAAACAATGGACGATTGTGCCATTATTAACGTTTATATTATTTACGATTTTAACATTTACACTATTCAATGATAATTTCTTTATATGGGCAATTATTTATACTATTATCTCTTTAATAACGAGTTTAATTATGTGTAAGATACGGACATTATCTGCTTGAATTGAAGATAAACCCCAAAATAAAGGCGCCTAAGATTATCTTAGACGCCAATCTTTTATCCGCGCGTTTGACCTTCGCCATACACGTAGTATTTTGTTGAAGTTAATGCAGGTAAGCCCATTGGACCGCGTGCATGTAATTTTTGAGTAGAAATACCGATTTCAGCGCCATAGCCAAATTCAAAGCCGTCTGTAAAGCGAGTTGAGGCGTTGTGGTAAACAGCAGCAGCATCGATAGAATTTAAGAACATTTCCGCATTTTTTTCATCCTCTGTCACAATTGCTTCTGAGTGGTTCGTACCAAACTTGTTAATGTGCATAATTGCTTCTTCAACGCTATCCACAACTTTCGCACTTAATGTTAACTCTAAAAACTCTTCTGCATAGTGCTCTTCAGTTGCTTTTAATGCTGTTGGAAGAACGCTACATACGTTGTCGTCTCCGTAAATTTTAATACCAGCATCCGATAATGTTGCTAAAAACGCTTCGCCATGTTCGTTAAAGAAGTCTTTGTGTAATAGTAAGCTTTCCGCTGCGTTACATACGGAAGGGCGCTGTGTTTTCGCATTTAATACGATTTTTGTTGCCATATCGTATTTTGCTGATGCATCTACGAATATGTGACAGTTACCTGCACCTGTTTCAAGAACAGGTACGCTTGCTTCACGTACGACTAAATCGATTAACGCTTTACCACCGCGTGGAATTAACACATCTAAGTATTCATTTAAGTTAAATAATGTTTTCGCCGTTTCACGAGATGTATCTTCAATAAGTAATACTGCATCTTGCGGGAAGCCAACTTTTTCTAATGCGCGGTGAATAGAAGCAACAAGGGCGATGTTGGAATACTTCGCTGATGAAGAACCGCGTAGCAGTACAGCATTTCCTGTTTTTAACGATAGCGTAGCAGCATCGATTGTTACGTTTGGACGCGCTTCGTAAATCATCCCGATGACACCAAGTGGTACACGTTTTTTCAGGATTTTAAGACCGTTTTCCTTTGTAATCTCTTCTAATACTTCGCCAACTGGATCTGGTAATTCAACGAGTAGGCGAATAGCGTCACTCATTGCTTGAATGCGCTCTTCATTTAACATAATGCGGTCTAGCGTTGATGTTGGAAGACCAGACTCTTTCCCGTCGTGTAAATCCTTTTTGTTTTCTTCGATAATAGTTGCTTGATCCTCAATTAGTTGATCAGCAACCGCTAGTAACGCCTCGTTTTTCTCAGCAGTTGTTTTTGTATTCATCGTAAAGCTTGCTACTTTCGCGCGCTTTCCTTTTTCAATTACTTCGTTTTCAACAATAGTACTCATCATAGTCCTCCTTAAGCTTTAATCCAATTATTACGATGAATAACGACTTCAATTGGTCCGTCGTGTTCATCAGTTCGTTTGCCCATCGCTTTTTCAAGCTCTTCACTTGAATATAACGTTTCCCCGCGACCAATTAGTACATGGCGGTCATAAACTTCCACGACATCACCTTTATCAAAATTCCCTTCAAATGCATAGACGCCGGCAGGGAGAAGGGATTTGCCGCCCGTTGTTAACGCTTTGACCGCACCTTCATCAATAAACAATTTGCCACTCACTTCAGTTAGCGTAAGCCATTGTTTATTCATCGGTAAAATGGTACAAGTTTGACTTTCAAAATACGTGCCGTCTCCGTGACCGTCTAAAACGTTAACGAGCTTATCTTCACCAAAGCCATTTCCGATAAATACTTTAACACCAGCATTCATTGCATATTTTGCCGCTACTAATTTGGACTGCATGCCACCTGTACCGACTTTAGAGCCAGCGCCAGAAGCAAAGCCTAGCATTTCATCGGTAATTTCTTCAATGCGGTCAATCCGTTTTGCATCTGGATTTTTCAGCGGGTTTGCATCATATAAGCCGTTTACATCCGTTAAAATAATTAATTGATCTGCATGCACTAAGCCACTAACGAGCGCAGAAAGCATATCATTATCACCGAATGTCAGTTCAGTTACTGATACTGTATCATTTTCGTTAATAATTGGTAAAATCGAGCGTTCTAAAAGTTCTGAGAATGTCGCGTAAGCATTTTTATAGCGCTTCTTCTCGCTAAAATCATGGCGTGTTAATAATATTTGTGCAGGTGTAATGCCGTATTCACTAAATGCTTCAGTATAGCGACCGATAAGCAAGCTTTGACCTACAGCAGCAGCAGCTTGCTTACCTTTAATCGTAACGGGACGTGAAGAGTAACCGAGCTTACGAAATCCTGCAGCTACAGCACCTGATGACACAAGTAATATATCATGACCTTGTTGCTTCAGCTTGGCTAGCGCTTTAATATGATCCATAAATTTTTGCTGGTCAATTTCACCTTTTGCATTCGTT
>JBJEFO010000013.1:0-1780 GCA_051874135.1 Lysinibacillus sp. | reverse complement strand
TAAACTAAGAGAAATTTTTGCTGAAGAATTATTATTATTCACTTTCAGAAGCCATAAAGAAGGCGGAAATAAAGAAATCAGCGATGCTTTTTATGTTGAATTAAATCAAACAGCTATCCGTACGAAAAATATCGATTTAGTCGATGTTGAGCTGTTTAACGAAGAAGAAAATGTAAAAACGTTAGTGGCAACAGCGAAAGAAAATGGTGTTTATGTAATCATGTCAAATCATGACTTCTTCAAAACACCAGCGAAAGAAGAGATCATCAGCCGACTTTGCAAAATGCAAGAGTATGGTGCGCATATTCCGAAAATCGCGGTTATGCCGACAAGCGTTGCAGATGTTATTACATTATTAGACGCTACTAACACGATGAAAACTGAGCATGCGGATCGTCCGTTAATCACAATGTCAATGGGTGGTACTGGGGTTATCAGCCGTTTAGCAGGTGAAGTATTTGGTTCTGCATTTACATTTGGTGCAGGTAAAGAAGCTTCAGCTCCAGGACAAATTCCGGTTGAAGAATTACGTACTGTATTGAATATTTTACACAAAAGTTTATAACAGTCTTTTGTAAGTTTTGTTAGTAATTTAATCATGAAGATAAGCTATTTTAAACCTTACCTTCATGATTAATTCTTACATCGAAATTTAATAACAATATAGACACTGTAATAAAAGTGGATAATACTTCGAAACTTATAGAAAAAATCTATAGATATACATAGCTTTTTCAATTAGACTTTTGCATAAAATGGCTTTTATAATCGAAGTGTCAGGAACATTGCAAGTAATTATGTAACTAAATAAAGTTTTGTTTATTTATGTAATATTGCGAATCAATTCACACTTTAATGTGAACTATTTCACAAAAATATGTGTGTTGAATGCGCTTGATCCCGGAATCTTGTGCTTTGAAATAAACTTTTGTCCAATATTAGTTTGGATTTAAATTCTGACAATACTATTTAAAAAGAGAGATATTTGGAGGCATTACAATGGCAGATCAAGGAAGAATTGACGGCAGAACAAAATTATTAGGACTTTTAGCAACACCAATTGGACATTCTTTGTCACCGGCAATGCACAATATGTCACTAAGAAAATTAGGGCTTAACTATGTGTACATGGCGTTTGAAGTAGGGAATGAGCAATTAGCAGATGTTGTAACAGGCATGCGCGCATTAAACGTTCGAGGTTTCAACGTTTCTATGCCAAACAAAACAAAAATCCTTCCACTGCTGGACGAATTATCACCAGCAGCACAATTTGCAGGAGCTGTTAACACAGTTGTGAATGAAGACGGCAAATTAATCGGTCACATCACTGATGGAACTGGTTATATGCGCGGATTAAAAGAAGCTGGCGTTGATGTAGTCGGTAAAAAAATGGTGTTAATGGGTGCTGGTGGAGCAGCGACTGCAATCGCAATCCAAGCAGCCCTTGACGGTGTAGCCGAAATTGCTATCTTCAACCGTGACGACGAGTACTATGCTCGCGCTGAAAAAAATGCGCACATCATTAATGAAGAAATGAAAGATGTGAACTGCAAAGCAACAGTACACAAGCTTGAAGATCTTGATGCATTAAAGGCTGCTATTGCAGAAGCGGATATTTTAACGAACGGAACTGGCGTTGGTATGAAGCCACTTGAAGATCAATGCTTAATTCCTGATGCTTCATGGTTACGTCCTGAATTAATTGTATCCGACGTAGTTTACATTCCACGTAAAACAAAAATGCTGGAAATGGCTGAAGGTGTTGGCTGTAAAACAATTA
>JBJEFO010000012.1:0-1780 GCA_051874135.1 Lysinibacillus sp. | reverse complement strand
TCATTTGTATTGAAGCTATGGTTTTTCAAGCTCCTGCTATTCCAAGTATTTCACAACACTTTGAACTTCCGACGTATTTAGCGGGTTTAATTGTTATATCATTTTATATTATTTCAGCATCTTTTTATCCAATTATGGGGCGATTAGCTGACCAACATGGAAGAAAGAAGATCATGTTAATTGGTATGGTCGTATTCACTTTTTCTGAAATACTGGCAGCTGTTGCTCCAAATTTCTCAACCTTTCTATTAGCTCGTGCTTTCCAAGGCTTTTCTGTAGCCTGTATTTTACCGGTTGCACTCGCGTATGTCGGTATTATCTTTCCACCAGAAAAGCGGGGCCTAGCAACGGGTATTTTCACTGCTACACAAGGAATCGGCGCCATGACTGGAGGAATTATTGCAGGATATTTGATCAAATTATACGGCTGGCCGATTATTTATTGGGTAAGCGCTGGACTTTCTATATTAGGTTTTATTGTAATAAAGCTTATTATTGTTGAATCAAAAGGAGAAAAAAAACACTCTACCGATTTCATTGGCGGCTTATTACTCTTAATTACATCCGCTTGTTTGCTATCAATGTCCACATTAGTAAAGTCATTTGGAGTCGCATCCCCCTATACACTTGGAACATTAGCTTTAGGTGTTGTCGCTGCTATCACATTGTGGATTGTTGAAAACCGCATTAATAACCCCATTGTCGAGCTATCTTTGTTCAAGAAACGATTATTTGCACTTGCTATGATAATGAACCTAATTACAGTAGCTGGCTTCCAGGCTTTCATATATACAATGAATTTCTTCATTTCGTCTAGTCCCGGTAAAGATGTTGCATATGTTGGTATTTTTTATACAATAATCAATGGTGCAGGTGTACTAGGTGCACTAATTATTGGGAAGCTAGCAGATAAGTATAATAATAAAAAGATACTTAATTTCATATACGTCCTTCCAATTTTCTTGATGCTCGTATTCTCTTTCGTCGATATTAATACTCCATTTATGTATATTTCAATAATTTCCTTCATGCTCGGTTTAGTGCAAGGTGCAATTACACCTATTCTAATTAAATATGCGTTAAGTACTATCCCCTCTGAACAATTGGGTGCAGGGTCAGGTATTTTTACTACGTTTAGAGATTTCGGTACACCCTTAGGATCCGTTACTGGTATCATTGTCTTTTCTACTTTTACTGAAAAATTCATAAACTCAAACTTACTAGACATCGCGAAGCTTGAAGGAATTAGTTCAAACTTAATGGGAACACTTGAAAAAGCCAGAGTAAGTGGCGGTCAGCAAATTGACCAAAGTCTCACTGCAGAACTGCAAACATTGGGCTTATCGTTTCAGGGCCTTTTAGAGAGAGCCACTGCAAGCGGCTTAAACGATGCCCTTCAATATACAACCTATATCATCGCCATTGTTTTTATCCTAGTTTTCATAGTAAGTTTATTGATTCCTAAGCAAAAAAAAGAACAAGTCGAAACAAAGCAAAAGGACATTTTAGAATTCGATTCCAATTCTAAGCAAGACATTTCTGTATAACAATAAAAAAGTCTGCTTCCAAAAATGATGTAATATCAATTTTGGAGCAGACTTTTTATTTACAAATTAAGCTTCTTGTTTAGCAGCTGCTAATTTATCACGAAGTACCATTGGAAGGATACCGCCATGACGATAGTAGTCAATTTCAACTTCACTGTCGAAACGTACTAATACTTCAAATTCTTTTACAGTGCCATCTTCAGCAGTAGCTGTAACTTTTACGAAATCTCTTG
>JBJEFO010000011.1:0-1786 GCA_051874135.1 Lysinibacillus sp. | reverse complement strand
TATTACCCTACATTATTATTTTAGCAAACTTTCATCATGAATTTATTGCGTTTTGTTTACATTAGCAATACAATTCTATACTTATTTTCAAGTAATATGAAATATGTCTGAAGGGGCTGTATAAAAAGTCATTTTTTGACTTTTCAGAGGCCCCTCCCCGCTTTTTTGCAATAGTAATGAAGGTCAAGAGGCACTTTGCTTGAAGATGTAGTTTAGCTGAAAGTTAACTTATAAGCTTGATTTATTCTTCAAAGGACAGCCTTTTCTCAGCCTTCCCCCTTGACGAGCAGGTGCTCTTTTTTCAAAAACAACCCTCTCTTCCATAGAAGATATACCGAGATTGAAGCCAAACATAAGATACCGCTCAAAAGAACGAAGCAAATAATCACTGACTGCAACGATACTAATTTTGTAAATAATGCTAAGAGAAGTACTCTTATAAACAATCCAATTAACCGAATAACACTATCCACTCTGCCGATATACTCATTTGGAATATGTTCCATCATAAATGTTTGACGCGCCACTCTTGATCCAGCATTACCTAATGCCAGAAAGAACATAAGACATAAGAACAGCGGTATATCAGCAAAAACAATCAAAGATATCGCCATTGTGTAGCAAAACACGCTGATGATCATCGTTTTCTCATTACCTATTTTTTGTGAAATGATTGGAATCAGAAGACCCGCACAAACTGCTCCCAGGCAATAAATCATAGTTTCAACACCATACACCCATGCACTTGCATTATGCACCTGCTGTAAATACACAGGGAATAAAAAATTCGTAATCATGACGCCAATAAAAGGAAATGTCGTACATAACAGGAAATAAAACATGATGGGATACTTCCATACATACGTAAATCCAGCAATCATTTTCTTCTGCTCAGTTACTGGCTGTAAAAGCGTTTCACTTCGTTTAACTAGCCTCACTTTCATAAAAAATATAATCGCCATCAAATAAGTTAATGAATTTATTAATAAAATCCATTGAAGCTCCATTTTCATAATTAAAATACTTGCTATTCCGCCGGCTATCATACTAGCTAATTGACTCTGCACTTCCATTGCGCCATTCAATGTTTTATAGTATTGCTTCTCAAAACATTCCTGTGTAAAAGCAAACATCGTCGGATAAAATATCGTGTAATATAGACTCCCCGTCACACAAACAACGATATAATGCCATACATCATATGTTTGATTCATAAATCCAAGCAGTGAGAAAAATAACATAATCAACAATCCTGCTATTTCACCTATAATCAGCAGCTTCTTTCTTGAAACCCGATCAATTAGCCCCCCTATTAGCGGAGTCATTATAAAGTTAAAGATTGTCATCGCTAATGTAATATATCCAAGTATTTGATTGCCACCAGGCGAAGAAACAAGTAACCATGGTATTGCTATCATTGTTATTCCTAACCCGATTGACGAAGAAACATTTGCCGCTACCAAATAGCGAAAACGAGTATCAGCGTATAAGGATGTTTTTGCACTTGTCATTCCATTCATTTAAATCCCTCCTACAATCATCATAAAATGACTGAGGATGATCGGAATCAAGCAATGTATGCAAGCTATTCTAAAACTTTATACCGTGCCATCTACGACTAAAGGTGTAGACGCTTATTTGCAGATGCCATGTTTGATTGCATAAAGGGCCGCTTGCGTCCGGTCTTGGAGCTGAAGCTTTGCCAACAAATTTGAAACATGTGTTTTAACTGTCTTTTCCGTAATATACAGAGAAGCTGCGATTTCTTTATTACTTTTTCCTTTTG
>JBJEFO010000010.1:0-1788 GCA_051874135.1 Lysinibacillus sp. | reverse complement strand
AAACCACAAAATGTAAAAGGTGAATTTACGTATGATGATCCGTCTAAGAAACAAAGTGAATCGGTCATTGCAAATCTTGTACGAGATGCTTTAAAAGCACAATTAGCATACCAAATTGATATGGATTATACAACAGGGGATTACACGGTAAAACTTGTTTATCAACCGAATAGCGAGGTTACATCAGGTGTACATGCCCTAACAGGGGAATGGCTAACAACAGAAGGATTATCCTCGACAGTATCAAATCAAACGATTACACCGATTGTGACGGAGCCCTTACCGGCAAAGCAACCGAATTTAACGGCTGAGCAGGCACAAGCGATGGCGCAGAAGTTACTCGCAACAGATCAAAAAGACGTTAAGTTAACGATTGAGTCTATTGAAGAAACAACAACGGAGATGGGTAAGGAAGTATATAATATTCATTATATGTATCAGTATAGAAATGGTGGGACAGGCACTAATTTAACAATTGATAAAGCGACAGGGGAAATTGTTCATTATAGTGATATTAAAAATAACCTCGAACCACAAGCGGATGATAGTACTTCAGATGTAGAATTAACACAACAACAAGCATTGGAAAAGGCGATTGCATACGTGAAGGAATACGTACCTTCTTATGTACATCAGTATGCATTACCGTTAGATGAGGGAGTTTACGTGGATTATAATGAAAGTTATTACTTTACGTTTCCACGTATCGTAAATGGCTTATCGGTAATGGGAGACCAAATGTCAGTAAATGTCGATGCGAAAACAGGTGATTTATTAAGTTTGTATGTGAACGCGTATGATGATGTTGAATGGCCAGCAGCAACAAATATTTTGACACAACAAGAAGCAACAAAGCTATTAAAAAATCAGTTAAAGTTGAAGCTTCAATATGTAAACCATCCAAAGGTTGAAGGTGAGCAACATTATAGTTTAGTGTATCAACCGACATTTAAAGAAAATTCATATGCTGTCGTTGATGCGAAAACAGGTGAATGGTTAAATGGTTATGGTATGGTTAATTCAGATAAGCCTACAATCGAGCATCCAACAGCTGCTGATGAATTAAATTATTTAATTCATACAGGTATTTTAGAGGTAGATGAATCATTTAATCCAGATGCACCAGTTACAAAAGAAGAAGCGTTAAAAGCTTTACTAAAATCTGTAACATATATGTATTATGGCTTTAGATATGATGGGTATGAAACGACATCACAATCTTTTACTAACATTACACCAGATGATGATTTATATCCATTTGTAACACAAGCATTAAGAATGGGGATGCTTGATGCATCTCAAGGGACATTTAATGCGACTGCATCCCTTTCTAGTCAGGAACTGGCAAAATGGCTAATTGGTACGCTAAAGCTAAATAATGCAGCGCAGCATAGTGATATTTATCAGTTAAATTACAGTGATGCTTCCCAAGTGGACAAGGATTTACGCGGCTATGTCGCATTAGCGTATACAATGGGGCTACTAGAGGCAGAAAATGATCAGTTAAAACCAAAAAATGAAGTAACGTATGCACAATTAGCACAAGTGATAATCCGTTTAGCACATAAAATGAACGAATATCAAATTCGTAATTACTAATACGTGAGTTATTGATTAAAACGCTAAATAATCCCCTTGCCATCTCAAATGGTAAGGGGATTGTTACATTTAAACAAGGGGAGGGGATAAAGTTTTTACAGAAAAATATAATATTTGGTAAACTTTCACATCTTAATTTCGTATAATATAAATGTAAACGTATGTTTTACGAAAAAGAGATAGGGGGAT
>JBJEFO010000009.1:0-1790 GCA_051874135.1 Lysinibacillus sp. | reverse complement strand
TCGCATAGAACAAGACCGCCAATAAGCTGTACATCAAAATGACGCATGCCTAAAACACGTTTAGATGCTTCACGAACAACAGCAAATGCATCAGGAATAATTTCCTCAATCTTGTTGCCATCATTCAGTTGATGTTTAAATTTACCTGTCATCTCTCTTAGTTGCTCATCTGTGAATACTGTGTATTTAGATTCAAGTGCGTTAATCTGGTCGACTTTCTTTTTGTACTTTTTCAGTTGCTTTTGTTGAGTTCTTTGTTCATTTTTGAAAAAGGATAACATAATTTTGGATGCTCCTTTTATTGTTTTAATTTTCTGCCTATTAATTGATTTATATCTTATCAAAAATGAGGAGTAATTACTAATATTTATAGAGAACGTAAAGGTTTCGAAGACAGAGGAAAGCAAGTAATAGTACGAAAGTTGGCTGATTGAAATAACAATTTACTGATATTTTCATCTTTTGTCAGAAAAATAGTTTGAAAGTTTGCTTGTGATTCAGTAAAATATGCTAGAGTGAGTTTAATTTATACAAGTATGTGGAAATGGTTTAATATCCATTCTCTTCATCAAAAAGGTACAATTGTCAAAGTAAAATTAAAAGTAAATGGTTATGATATTGATTGAGGAGGTACTTCATGGTTTACCTTACCTTGTTACTATGCTTTATTGCATCGCTGATTATTACACCTTTAGTGAGGAAATTAGCATTTAGAATTGGTGCTACTGACAAACCTAATCATCGCAAGGTTCATCAGAAAATTATGCCGCGACTTGGCGGTTTAGCTATATTCATCAGCTTTTTGATCGGGATGGCAATTTTACGCCCGCAGGATGATCAAATCGGTACGATGGCTGTTCTTCTTGGTGCCTGCATTATCGTTGTCATTGGCATTTTGGATGATATGTATGAACTGTCCGCTAAGGTGAAATTTATCGGCCAAATCTTAGCTGCACTAGTCGTTGTATTGGGAGGTGTTCAAGTAGATTACATCAACCTTCCTTTCGGCGGCGGTATTGAATTGGGCGTTCTGAGTATTCCATTGACGATTTTATGGATTGTCGGAATTACAAATGCTATCAACTTGATTGACGGCTTAGACGGTTTGGCGGCTGGTGTTTCTGCTATTGCCTTAATAACGATTTCCGGTATGGCAATGTTAAAAGGCGACATGTTCGTGCTAAGCATTTCAACTATCTTAATCGGAAGTATCATTGGATTCTTAAAGTATAACTTTCATCCGGCAAAAATATTCATGGGTGATACAGGCGCTCTGTTTTTAGGGTTTATGATTGCTGTCTTATCGCTTTCAGGCTTTAAAAATGTAACCGTACTGTCATTGATTATCCCTATTATTATTCTCGGTGTACCAATTTCTGATACATTTTTTGCGATTATAAGAAGAATTGTTAACAAACAGCCGTTATCGGCACCGGATAAGTCTCATTTGCACCATTGCATGTTGCGACTTGGCTACTCACACCGCCAAACAGTATTAATTATTTATGCAATGGCTGCTTCGTTTGGACTAGCAGCATTTATTTTCTCAATGTCAACCGTCTGGGGAGCAATGCTTATAGTTGGAGTAATCCTTCTTTCAATTGAGGTGTTTGCTGAAAAGGTAGGTCTTGGTGGGAATGGGTACAAACCACTTCTACGAATGATTTCACCTAGAGATACATCAAATTCATCTGAAAAATAAAAAGAGGCTGGGACAATACCCTTCTCTGAAATGAAAAAGCCGGTGAAGTTTTACGAGAAGTAAAATTTCACCGGCTTTGATTATTTTT
>JBJEFO010000008.1:6296-7750 GCA_051874135.1 Lysinibacillus sp. | reverse complement strand
TAAAAAAGCGTTTGAACAAATTTACGTTCAAACGCTTTTTCCGTACTTTCATTGCTAAAACTACTGCAAAATACCGTATTTATGTTTTATCCGTTCTAGCTTTTCACTAATGGGCTTTGTTAAAAGTAATAGAAATATAATATTTGAGATAGCGTAAATAATAGTGAAGGGGACTGCTGAGCTGAGTGCTAATACATAGGCTTCCCAACTGAAAACCCCATACATCGAAACAGCACCCCAAATATCCATACCGAATGAAAAGAATACGCCCGCAAAAATACCGAATAAAATAAGTGGGATTTTTTTATGCATGACGCCTGTTTTCCCAAGTAGTCCTGCAATAAAGCCAATCATTCCCCATGTAAACATTTGAAATGGTGTCCACGGTCCTTGTCCAAAAAACATATTTGATACTAAAGCAGATGTTGCCCCTGTTAAAAAGCCTGCCTCTGCTCCAAGTGAAAATCCAGTAATCGCTGTAATTGCTGCAACAGGCTTAAAACCAGGTGTTATGACAAATAAACAGCGGCCTGCAACAGATATAGCAGACATAACAGCTATCGTTAAAATTTCTCGTGGTTGCGGCTTTCTACGTTCAAATGATAAGACGAAAGGCACACATGCTAAAATCATAATCATGATAGAAATAAAGTAATATTTACGATCGCCTAATAGCGTAATCCCAGCATACATAACAAGTGGAATAACAATAAAAATGATGCTTAGTGAAATGATTACACGGATGTTTTTTGGCATAACGCAACCACATCCTCACACGTAATCGCATCACGTAATATGCCTCTAGACATACGATGTGCCGCCGTTGTATAAAAGTTATTGCCACTATAAAATGTACGTGGCGTTCCTTCTGACACTAAATTACCATCGAAAAATAGCGCACAGCGGCTACTATATTTTGCTGAAAACTCAATATCATGTGTGACCATCACGATCGTCATCCCAGTCGCTTGCAAATGTTGTAAAATGACAGCTAATTCTTGTTTTGCATGTGCATCAAGCCCTTTAGTCGGCTCATCGAGTAATAAAATTTTAGGTTCCATTAACAATAGCTTAGCAAGTGCAAGCTTTTGCTGTTCGCCACCACTTAAATCATATGGGTGTCGTTCAAGTAAACGTTCCAAGCCAAATAGCTGTGTCATTTCTTGCACTTTCATATCCGCTATTTTATGTAGACGTGCCATTTCATCTAACTCTTGTCTTACTGTCTTTTGTACAAATAATGTTTTTGGGTCTTGCGGTAACAATGTTAAATATTGCTGGTACAATTTTTTGTTACTATATTTTTTAAAGTTTTCATTAAACAAGTAAACTGTTCCGCGGTAGGGCTTTTGTAAACCCGCTAAAATAGAGAGTGCGGTTGATTTCCCTGTACCATTGCCGCCGATGATTGTTAAAAACTCGCCTTCTTTGACTTGCAAGTTAAAATGATGTAC
>JBJEFO010000008.1:0-6196 GCA_051874135.1 Lysinibacillus sp. | reverse complement strand
AATGCCTCTAACACTTGCTTCGGCGGTCCATCAAATAAGACGTGTCCATCTTCCATGACAAGCACCCGATCTGCAATGGGTAGAACCTCTTCTAGACGATGCTCGATTAAAATAATGGTAATCCCGAGTTCTTCGTTTAAACGGTGCAATGTTTGAATAAATTCCATTGCTGCAATCGGGTCAAGTTGGGATGTCGGTTCATCTAATAGCAATATTTTCGGTTGCATGACCATCACAGCGGCTAAGTTTAGTAGTTGCTTCTGTCCACCCGATAGTTCTGTTGTTTTTTGATGGAACCATTTTTGAATACCGAAAAAGTTGGCCATTTCAGCTACTCGTCGCCGAATCGTTTGGGTATCTAATCCTAAATTTTCTAAACCAAACGCTAGCTCATGCCATACCTTATCAGTAACGATTTGGTTTTCTGGATTTTGTAATACATAGCCTATATCCGATGCTGCTGTTTCATCGTCTAGTTGTTCAAGGGTACAGTCTTGATAAAAAATAGTGCCAGTCTTTGTCCCATATGGTTGCAATTCACGTTTGAAATGGCGCAGTAATGTGCTTTTTCCGCACCCTGACTGACCCATTAAAACAACAAATTCGCCTTGCTCGATGTTAATGTTAATATTTTTTAACACCGCGGTCGTTTCATTAGGATAAGTAAAACTTACATTGTCGACTTTAAGGATCGCCATTTTAACGCCTCCTTGATTTCAATTGTTAATGGAATAGATAATAGTGCGAAATAGCTACTATAAAATACAATACTTGCTACGTCCCACTGTATATTTGAAAATGTTGGATAAAAATAAAATGTCGTTGTCCCATTGAAGCTTGCTCCTAAATTTGCGATAAACAGTAGTCCTATAACTGTAAGAATCACCCCATCACGACGTTCAAAGATAAAAAGCGAAAAGGCTGTGCGGCTTTTAACGCCATAGCCTCTTGCTTTCATTGAATCGGCCGTCTCAATCGCATTGTCGAGTGCCCATGTAATTAAAATGGATAAAATACGTATCGTACATTTAATACGATGCCATAAAGAGCCCGCCGTATAATCCATGCCAATTGTTTTTTGTGCCCGCGCAATTTGTGCTAGCTGGTGCTTAAAACGAGGCACTAGACGCAAAGCAATGGAAAGGGTAAGGGATAACGCTGGAGACACTTTACCGAATAAATAAATAAACTTATCCGATGTCATGACTTCGTTATAACAGCTAAACCATAGCATTACGGCTACAATCATCGTCGCCATCGCTACGCCATACAAAATGGCTTCTACTGTAATGGCATTTCCATTCACATAAAGCAACACTAACTGACCGTTATGGCTAATGAGGGGATTAATAAGAGCCATTAGGAAAAATAGTGGCACATAAAGCTTCCAGTCTTTCAAAAAATGTTGTCGGCGTAAGGCTAAATTTAAACTAATTGCCGAACAAATCGTGATGGTTAAATAAACCGGATGCATAAAAAACATCGACATACCGATCACGGCTACAAAAAAGGAGAAGAGCACAACGGGATGACATGTTTCAAAAGCTTTCATTATTCACCCATCCATTCATGCCCAAGATCGCGCCCTAAATCAACTGTGTAATGCCATTCAATGACGTCGCCATCCTTTAATGTGTACTGGCTACAACCGTAGTTCGGATAAACACCATTAACTTTATACATCCATCCACTTAATGACCCTGCACTAAATTCATATAGATGATTAATACCTTCTACGTACACACTGTTATAAATATTTTCATTTGCGCCTTGATACTCGATTTGAATTTTATGTTCTTTTGTTGCACGTTGCAGCACGTCCCATACTGTATCTTTTTCTGATAAAAGCTCGTAAGTTGTCGCTTTTAAAATAACACCATTTTTCGGTACATATTTTTCGCTTTGTAGGGAAGGATCTAGTAAATCCCAATTTTTCAATAATGTATCCACATGAATAGCGATTGTGACCGAGCGTTTCTTTTGTGGCTGTTCAATCGGTTGTTTTGGTTGTTCTGTTACTTGTAGTTTAGGCTGCTCATTTACAGTTTGTTGTTTAGTTGCTTGCTGAGAGACTGTTTGCTCCTGTTTTTCAGTGGCAGGTTTTTTTGTTTCAGCTTCTGTTGCTTGTGGCTGCTTAGTTTCTTCATTTGTTGTTTCTTTTGGCTTTTCTTGTTGTTGCGGTGTATCATCTTTCTCTTGTTCAGTATCAGGTGTAGTTGGTTCCTCACGTTCCAGTTGCTCTACCTTTTCATCAGTAGGGGAGTGTTCAACGCTCTGTTCTTGCTTTTCCATTTTTTCAAACTGTTCCACCGTTTGAATATTACAAGCTGTTAAAAATATTGCTAAAAACGTAACTACAAGTAGTCGTAAAGTTTTCTTCATCTCATTACTCCACAACCTTCAAGAAATTTACGAACAATTTTGCAGCATGTGCACGGGTTGTTGTTCCAGTTGGGCTAAACGCTCCATTTGAGCCTTGTGCGATTTCAAAATCATATAAGAAAGTAATAGCTTGTTGCGATTCAGTAGGTAGTTTTGCAATATCTTTAAAAGGTGCATTGCTTTTTGCTACATAAGGTTCACCTTTTTTCAATGCGTAGGCACGTGCTAGCATCACAGCTAATTCTTCACGTGAAATAGTAGCTGATGGTGCAAATTTACCTGATTTTGCGATAAGTAGACCAGCCTCAGATGCTGCTGCAATTTCGGCTTTTGTTTCTTTGTTATACGTACCAATGTCTGTAAAAGGGGCATCGCCAACATTTTTTAATTGCAAAGCACGAACTAAAATAGAAGTAGCCTGTACACGTGTTAAATGATTATTTGGTTTAAACGTCCCATCTGCATAACCTTTTAATAGCCCTTTAGCTACTGCAGCTTCAATGTCCACTTTTGCCCAATGTGTTTGTGTATCTGTAAAGCTACTAGTCGTTGATGTTGCAGGTTTTGATGTTGTGTCGTTTAGTTGAGGCTGTTTACCGACTTTTGTATCTGTCATATCATACAACTTTGTTTTGCCTGTAAGTAATCGATTATAAGCCGCTAGTGTATAGGCAGCTTGCTCTGTAGCCATTCCGTTCGCTTTTGTTTCAGTTAGTACATGTTTGAAGCCACCATCTTGTGCATGATAAAAAGTAAGGAAATTATCAAGTACTTGATTGAATCGTTTATCCTCATTTGGATTAATATTTAAGCTAGTAAGGGCTGTAATAACTTGTGCTGCACTTTCTGAATTTGTTGTACCCCAGCTTTTGTAACTGCCGTTCGTGCCTTGTAAATTTTCCATTGCAACAAGCGCTTTATTAATAGCTACTTGTACATCTGCTCGGTCCTTATATGTTGATAATGATTGAACTGCCATCGCTGTCATATCGGGGTCCGCATTTGTACCTGAAAGGGTAAAGCCACCATCCGCCAGCTGTTTACTTAAAATATGCTCAATCATTTTTTCTCGACTGTTGTTAGCATTTGTAGGAATTTCATAATCCCATGTATCGAGTGCAATTAGTGCAAAAATCGGACCATTCACTCCTTGCCAAACGACTTTATCGAAGTCAAATAGTTTCTCAACAAGGTTGTAGCCCCCGACATCTGTTGCATCTTTCCCAATTGCTGATAACGCTAAAATGACACGTGAGTATTCTGTGTACTTGCGATTATGCAAAACACCTTCACGTTTTTTTACTTCAGAAACTAGATTGTTATAATATGTCTCATAATAGTTTGCAGGCACATCGTATTCACCACGTGCAAGCGCAACGATAAACCACTCGTTACCGAAAGTTGGGTTTGGTGCTGCCTCTACCATATATTGTCCAGCCGTTTTGTAGGCATTTACTGGTGAAACTTGTGCAGAGACTGGCGCTACAATTAGTAAAAATAGGAGCGTCATTAAGAACATCGTTAATTTTTGCTTCACTACGATTCCTCCGTTCAATGAAAATGACACTAACCCAAAATGATGATGATATTTGGGTTAGTGTATGAAACTACATTAAGTTCGCAATATTTAGTGTGCGTTTTAAAATTTTTGCCATTTGAGCGCGTGTTAATGAACTATACGGATCAAATGTGCCGTTTTCCTTACCTGTCATAATATTTAAACTACTTAATAGATTGATATATTGTTTAAATTCTGCGCTAATTGCATTTGCATCATTAAAGTTCGCTTCTGTAGACGAATGTGCTTGGAAGTTCACATACGCTAGTACGCGTGCCATAAAGGCAGCTGCTTGTTGACGTGTAATATGTGCCTCTGGGTCAAATGTGTCAGCTGTTTTTCCTGTTGTAATACCAGCTTCGAATAAGGCTTGTACCTCTTGCTCATACCATTGTCCTTTTGTATCGCTAAATATATTTTCACCAGAAGCTTGTAATCCTAGGGCACGGCTAATCATGACCGCGAATTGAGCACGAGTAATCGGTTTATTTGGCTCAAACTCATCTGCATTTACACCTTTAATAATATGACGGCTTGCTAAAAATTCGATTTCTTCTTTATTAAACGTTTGGGTAATGTCTTTAAATGTTACCGTTTCTTCCATTACGACGAACGTACCGCCTGTTTTTGTTAAGATAATGATTTCACCATCCACAATTTTATGTGGTACAGCTTTGTACTCGCCGTTTACGGATTGTAGAACGACGGTGTTTGCTGTCACATCTGTAGCTGGTAATGTAATTTTTGCATAAGCTTTTCCTGTTGAAATCGCCTTTGTTGTGCCGTCAGCTGTTTCAATAGATAAGCTTACATCGATTTGTTTTCCTTCTGTTTGTACTGTTACAGCAGTAACAATTTTTTCATCGTCAGCAAGATGAATAGATGATAGGGCAGAAGTAGGGATTTCTAGTTTTGCACCATGTGTATCTTGAACGACGATTGTTGTAACATTGTTTTGAGCATATTGTTTAATGTCTTCTGCTGTGAATGTAGTGTCTGCTTTATCTTCTTTTGAGTCTACCTTAATAACTGCTGTATTGTTTTCTTGCTCTTTATTTATTTGTTTTTCCGGCTCTAAATTAGTTTCTTTATCTTTGTCTTGCTTTTTATCTTGCTCTTGTTCTTTGTCTTTATCTTTGTTCGGATCTTTCTCCGTTTGTCCAGGCCCTTTTTCGATATCTTCAATATAGCCGCCAACATCTCTTCCTAAATCTGTTGTGTATAGCCACTCTACTCGATCGCCTGGTTGGAGTGTATAAAGTGCTGCTGAGTAAGGAGGGAAGACCCCGTTTACTCGATACATCCAGCCGCTTTCCGGTCCTCTATCAAACTCATATAAACCATTGATTCCATCAATATAAATACCATAGCCTGTAGTACGATAGCTTAATGAAACCCCATTTTCTGTTGTTACTCGTTTTAACACATCAAAAACGCTTTCGCCTTCGAAAATTTCTGTAGTTATCGGAGCTAACGGTACTTCTGAAGAAGAAATGACGATAGAAAACGTAGAATAACCGTATGTTTGTTCAGGCTTAGGTTGTACCGTTTCACCAGGTTTAGGTTGTTCGGTTTCGCTAGGCTTAGGCTGCTCTGTTTCACTAGGTTTAGGTTGTTCGGTTTCGCCAGGTTTTGGCTGTTCCGTTTCACTCGGTTTTGGTTCTTCAGGAACTACAGGCTTCGTATCTAGCATGTTATACAAGGATGATTGCCCGTTTAATAAACGATTGTAGGCAGCTAATGTATAACCTACTTGCTCAGTCGCCATGCCATTTGCCTTTGTCTCAGAAAGGACATGTTTAAAACCGCCATCTGTCAGACTATAAAACGACATCATGTTCGGTAAAACTTTATTAAAACGAGCGTCTTGTGTTACATCAATATCTATACTAGATAAAGCTGTAATAACTTGTGCAGCACTCTCTGCATTTTCTGTACCCCAAGATGCATAGCCGCCGTTTTCTTTTTGAATAGTAGCTAAGGCAGTTACAGCTCGATTAATAGCTACTGCAACAGCACCTTGAGATTGATATGGCGCTAATGCTTGAATCGACATAGCTGTCATATCTGGATCCGCTTTTGTTCCTGATAATGCAAAGCCACCATCTGCTAATTGCTTAGATAAAATGTGGTCAATTAACTTTTGACGTGTTGTTGTTGCTGTTTCTGGTAATTCGAACCCCCAAGTATCAAGAGCAATTAACCCGAAATAAGCACCATTTAGACCTTGCCAAACGACTTTATCGAAATCTGCTA
>JBJEFO010000007.1:0-1793 GCA_051874135.1 Lysinibacillus sp. | reverse complement strand
AAGACTTCAAAATTAATAATCCCATCCATCATGTTCACCCCTAAAAGATTAATCAAGTAAGCTTTTCTCGAAATAGCCAATTTGTCGCTTTTAAAAAAATTCGACTAATATACAGAATATTCCTGTTTGTCGGTATTTATTTTTAAAATAACTCTTAATGCGAAAATCGGTTGTTACAAAGGAACGGTTTATGAAATTCCGGAACAGATTCTTACTATGTATAGGGACTTTGTATACAAAACGCACATATCCGCGCAAAATTCGCACATATAATCCGCACTAACAAATAAGACAGAAACGTTGTGAAAAACAACGTTTCTGTCTTTAAAACTTTTTTAACCTTATTCTGATTTCATATAGTCGTATTCAGAGCGATCAACCGGTGTAAAGTTTTCTGGTGTATAGAATCGCAGTAAATCACCATTTACTACTCGATCAGAAAACTCTAATCGATCCTGTACGAATTTTTGATAGCCCTGTGCTTCTTCTAATCGGTCTTCTTCTAAAGGTAAACCCGTTTCTGAGTCATAAAACTTATCAGCCACATACGTGATCGTTGGACTTACAAACTCACCATTACGGAATGGTACAACTTCGATATGGTTTGGAGATAATAAGTCTGTACCGAAATGCACATAATCTTTTGTCTCCACTCCTAATAAATGAAGCAGTGTCGGAAGAATATCAATTTGTCCACCGTACGTATGGTTCACGCCACCTTCAATACCAGGTACGCGAATGAATAGCGGTACTCGTTGCAGTTCTGCCTTACTTACAAACGGTGTTACTTCCTTACCTAGGACTTGTTCCATTGCTTCATTATGATTTTGGGAAATACCATAATGGTCCCCGTACATTACAATAATCGAGTTATCGTATAATCCAGATTCCTTTAAGTAATTAAAGAATTGTTCCAATGCTTCATCTGCATAACGAGCTGTTTGGAAATAATTATCGACTGATTTATCACCTGTTGTATGCGGTGCAATCGTCGCCTCTTCCTGATTCATATTATACGGATAATGATGCGAAACCGTAATAAATTTCGCATAAAATGGTTGAGGTAACGTTTCTAATTTTGAAATGGACTGCTCAAAGAACGGCTTATCCATTAACCCGTAATCAGCTAATTGTTCTGGATTCATATCATAGTAACTAGAATCAAAGAAATTGTCATAACCAAACGATTTATAAATTTCATTACGATTCCAGAAGCTTCCTCCATTCGGATGGAACACCGCTGATGTATAGCCTAAAGAGCGTAAAATACCTGGTGCGGCCTGGTACGTATTTAATCCTTTTGTCGTAAATGCCGATCCTTGTGGCAAACCGTATAGCGAATTAGACAAGATAAACTCCGCATCAGAAGTTTTGCCTTGTGCTGTTTGATGGAAGAAATTATCGAAGTGAATCATATTTTCTTCTCTCGTTAAAGAGTTTAAAAATGGTGTAACTTCTTCTCCATGTAACTCGTAATCAATTAAAAATTCTTGAATAGATTCAAGATGCAGTAAAATCACGTTCATCCCTTTACCGACTCCAAAATATTTTGGGTCCGGTTCAGCATACGTAGATTGTGTATGGTTAATTACTTCAGCCATGTCATCACTATCTGCTAAAGCTCTTTGTGTCGATGCTTTTGTACTTTGTACAGCATCATAAATCGTGTAATTGTACATACCTAAATATTTCACAATATAGTTACGATCAAAACCTCTCGTTAACAATTGAGGGCGATCCATTTCTGCTAAAGCTAAATTTACACTTGAAATCCCAATACCAAATAGTAATAA
>JBJEFO010000006.1:0-7838 GCA_051874135.1 Lysinibacillus sp. | reverse complement strand
GTGCGTTTTGTATACAAAGTCCCTATACATAGTAAGAATATGCTCCGGAATTTCATAAACTGTTCCTTTGTTATGACCGATTTTCGGTAATGCTTTTAGTAATCGATTGCTTGCATACCGATCCTTAACCCCGCACCATTCACGGAATGCTTGATTTGTAATTATTTCTCCACATAATAACCTATATTCCGCTAATGCAATGAAATGAGCGTCCTTGTCCCGCGATTTACAGCGTGGACAAATGAATGTACCATGCTGAAAATGCATCATAACTCGCTCTATACAAGTTGGACAAAATACGCCACGTAGAAAATCTTTAAAGGGAATACGTAAATCGAGTAGATTCGGTATACGTAATTGATTTAATTGTTGATAAATTTTTGCTACATCCAGTTGATGATCCTGAAAATGCTCAACAAGCCCCTCTATAAATGGTACAAGCCGTTGTAAATGAAAAATTGGCTCATGCTTTGGGATATTTCGCAAATATGCTTGTTTATTTGAAAAGACAATTCCTTTCACGACCGGAACATGTGGGAGCACTTGAGTTAAAAATTTCACATGTCGGTTTACTTGCAGCACCGGGTTTACAAATCGTTCAATCGTTCCATCTGATTTTGTCCGAACAAGTTGTCCAGTATCCATGTCAATATCAATCGTTCCGGTAATATTTTTCACCTCAAGCACTAATACAAAATGAGGACAAATAAAAATACAATCCATTTCATATGGAGAATTTGCGCTACCTATTGTATAAAAATTTTGGAGTAATGCGTAAGAAACCGATACTTCTTGTAAAAACTTTTGCACTATTGTTTCCCCGTAATGACCGGCAATTGTTAAAGAAAGCTGATCTTGCCAATATGGAAAATGTGCGTGGCTCATTGGCAATCTTCTAACGAGGGAAGCCGTTTGCAATAGCTTCACAACATCACCTCCAACTATTATTTTAACACCAATTATTTGAAAATTCATTCAACTTGTCGAATAATGTAAAGAGAGGGGGCGAACCAAGTGAACATTTATGATGAAAGTTATATTGGGTTAACAAGCTATAACAAGTTCGGCTACAATGTTTTTGGTATTCATAAAAGTTGGTATTACTTATATGATCAACCAGTTGGAATTAAAATTTCAGAGCGAGAACATGCGGAAATGCAGCAACTAGCATTTATGGATGAACTGCCGCCATTTGATTCGCAAAAGCGCACGGCAACAAAACTAACGCATATGATTGATCCATATGGCTATGACCCAACGACGGGATTACACATTCTCGGCTATGAAAGTGGCTATGATATTTTTGGTTTCGATAAGAAAGGATTTAATAAAGAAGGCTATAATAAAGTCGGTTACTCAAGACATGGTACACATAGACTTGGTTATGATGCACAAGGCTTTGATATAAATGGATTAACGAAACGATGGCATACAACAGAAGGCATAAACTTCAAGGAATATGCGCCACATGGCTATAAAGAAGGCTATGATATTTTCGGTTACAATCAACATGGCTTTGATCGAGAAGGTTATAATTTAAGTGGCTATAATATGCTTGGAATTGATCGGAAAGGTCGATATATAGGGGAGAATTTGTGATGATGTAGCCCAAAAGCTGCATCATTTTTCTTTATAATGCAATAATAAAATGTGTAATTTGAAAGTGTTAGCTTCTATAAATAATTACTCCCATTTCTTTAAATGATATGCATTTTCAGTTGTCAATTTTTAGACACAATCACGTATTTTATTATATAAGAATAAGGTTTTGAAAGTGACACAACTGTCACTAAAGAGTATGCTGAATATGCAGACAAAAAATATTTTGCAAGGCTAATAGAATAACGGGAGGGAAAAATAATGTTTTTAGCATTAAAGGAAATGAAGCATGCAAAGACGCGATTTACGATGATCGGTGCAATTATTATGTTAATTGCTTGGCTTGTGTTCATTTTATCAGGTTTAGGGAATGGTTTATCGTCTTTAGCTGCAGCGACGATGAAAAATATCGACGGAGATTACTTCGTGTATGAGGAAGGCTCTGGCGGTAAAATGATGAAAACAAAAGTGTCTGGCGATATCGCAGCAGATGTAGAAGGTCAGTACGGTGTTGACGAAGCGGCACTTTTGGGTCAATCAACAATTATTGTCTATAAAGATGGCGCAGATGAGGCGCTAGAAAAAAATGACGTAACATTCATCGGAGTTGAAGCAGGGAAATTTATTGAACCAAAAGTAGTAGAAGGTTCGCCACTAGATGCTAGTAATCCATATGGTGTACTTGTCGATGAATCGCTAATAGATAAAGGCTATGAAATTGGTGATAAACTAATAGTAACAAGTTCGAATTTAGAGCTTGAGATTATTGGTATGGTAAAGGGAGAAACATTTAACCATTTACCTACAGTATTTGGCAATGTAGAAACGTGGCAAAGCTATGCATTTGCAGCACCAGGCTCAAATAATGGCTTATCGAATGCGGTTACTATGATTGCATTACAAGGTAAAGATATTGATCCAGAAGCAATTGCTAATAGTTACGATAAAATTGAAGTTATAACAAAATCAGAGGCAATAATGGGGATGCCAGGCTATAAAGAAGAAAGTGCAACAATTTATATGATGTTAGCGTTCTTAATGGTTATTTCGGCAATTATTATTGCAGTATTTTTCTATGTATTTATTTTACAAAAAACGCAACAGTTTGGTGTGATGAAGGCAATTGGTGCATCGGACAAGTTTATTAAAAAGTCGATTATTTCACAAGTATTTGTCCTGTCACTTGTGAGTATTATTATTGGGATTGTGTTAACGTACTTAACAGCGCTTGTATTCCCGGAAGAAATGCCATTTAGCTTAGACTTTAAAATGGTTATTTTATACGGCGCTATTTTATTAGTTGTTTCAGTACTTGGTTCGATTGTATCAGCCCGTCGTGTAACGAAGATTGATCCATTAATGGCACTAGGGAGAGTGGAATAATGACTGGTTTAGTATTAGACAAAGTAACAAAATCATATAAAGAAGGCAATTCTACTATTCAAGCGTTAAAAGAAGTTTCTTTAACGGTTGAACCTGGTGAATTCGTTGCCATAATCGGTCCTTCTGGTTCAGGTAAATCAACGCTTCTGTCAATTGCAGGCGCACTATTACAGCCTACAAGCGGTAGCGTTCTTGTAAATAATACAGATATTGCGAAGTTAAAAGAGAAGGATTTATCTTCTTTCCGTTTAACAGGTGTGGGTTTCATTTTACAAACATCGAATTTAATTCCGTATTTAAATGTATTAGATCAGCTGTTATTAGTGCTGAAAATGTCCGGAAAAGTGACGGAGCAAAATAAAACCTTTGCCAAGCAATTATTAACAGAGCTTGGATTAGGTGATAAGCTTGGGAAATTCCCGAATGAATTATCTGGTGGGGAACGTCAACGTGTAGCGATTGCACGTGCATTCGTTAACAATTCAGACATCATTTTAGCGGACGAGCCTACAGCAAGTCTTGATTCAAACCGTGCATTTGAAGTCGTAAAATTAATCCGTAAAGAAGTAAAAGAACGCAATAAAGCAGCTGTTATGGTAACACATGACGAGCGTATGCTAGAATTCTGTGACAAAGTATATCGCATGGAAGACGGCGTGTTAACACAAGATAAATAATGAAAAGGGCGTATCTCAAAAAGAGGTGCGCTTTTTTATTATTTCTTGGGAAATTAACAAAGAAGCGAGATATTTAATAGTGTTCTAGGACGTTTAGAAGTTATGGACAAGCTCCTTTTATCACAAATTATAGTTTAATGTGTTGCTAACTAACGCATGTTATACATGGGAATGACAATTTTTGATATACGTTAGGAGTGAAGGTGTGTGGAGGCGTCCGTATTTTGGAGTAGGGGTATAACAGAGTTAACGTTATCATTTCATGTAATTTTCGCAACGCTTGGAGTAGGCGTACCGTTACTTATATTTATTGCTCAATATGTAGGCTATAGGAATAATGATATTCATTATACGATGATGGCAAGACGATGGGCACGGGGCTTTACGATTATCGTTGCGGTCGGTGTCGTTACAGGGACAATTATGGGGTTACAATTATCCCTTTTATGGCCAAGTTTTATGGAGATGGCGGGTAGAGTCATTGCACTGCCATTATTCATGGAAACATTCGCTTTCTTCTTTGAGGCAATCTTTTTAGGTATTTATTTATACACGTGGGATCGTTTTAAAAATCCAATAAAGCATATGTTACTGTTGCTTCCTGTCATGATCGGTGCATCGATGTCGGCAATATTCATCACAATCGTTAACGCTTTTATGAATTCACCACAAGGTTTTGATATTGAAGCAGGTGAGATTGTTGACATTCATCCTGTTTTAGCAATGTTCACACCTGCTATGCCGACAAAAGTGACACATGTACTCACAACAAGTTATATGACCGCTGCATTTATTTTAGCGGCCATTGCAGCGTATCGACTGCTTCGCGGAGAAAATCATGTTTATCATAAAAAAGCATTAATGTTGACGATGAAATTAGGGTTAATCTTTTCAATTGCTTCGGCGATTTTAGGCGATTTCTCTGCAAAATATTTAGCAGCCTATCAACCGGAAAAACTAGCTGCAGCGGAGTGGCATTTTGAAACAGAAGCAGAAGCCGATTTAATTGTCTTTGGCATACTAGATGACGGTGAAGTGAAATACGAAATACGTATTCCGAAAATGCTAAGCTATTTAGCTTTCGGACATTTTGATGCGGAAGTAATCGGTTTAAACGAATTCCCGGAGGATGAGCGACCGCCACTCATTAATCACTTCTTCTTTAATTCCATGGTAGTCATTGGATTTTCCTTACTTTTATTATCGTTTGTCTATTTAGTCGGAAAGCGTTGGAAGTGGACATGGATCGATTCAAAATGGTTTAGGTGGCTCATTGTACTAAGTGGACCACTTGCTATGTTCGCCATTGAGATGGGCTGGTGGTTAGCAGAGATGGGACGGCAACCTTGGATTTTGTACGGCATTATGCGAACAGATGAGGCCGCGACGACCGCCACCGGATTACCATATTTATTCATTGTATTTGCAGTGTTGTACGCCATATTAGGAATTGGTTGTGCAGTTGTGTTACACCGAATGTTTAAAAATAACACAATTGTGGAAGAATTAACAGCAAGACAAGGCGGTGAGGACACATGGCATTAGAAATATTAGGGATTTCTGTGTTATGGCTTTTCTTATTTGGCTATGTCATCATCGCATCAATTGATTTCGGTGCTGGTTTTTTTAACGCCTATAGTTTAATACGTGGGAATAACCATATTTTATCGAAAATTATAAAACGTTATTTATCACCGGTATGGGAAATTACGAATGTCTTTTTAGTATTTTTCTTCGTTGGTGTTGTCGGCTTTTTTCCCGAAACTGCCTACTATTATGGAACCGTTTCATTAGTTCCGATATCGATTGCGCTTGTGTTATTAGCGATTCGTGGTAGTTACTATGCATTTGAAGCGTATAGCGGTGTGAGAGGGCATAAAGGCTATGCATTTGCGTATGGCGTTTCCGGTTTATTAATTCCCGCAGCGTTATCTGTCGTCTTAACGATTTCAGAAGGTGGATTTATAAAAATGGTGGATGGCAATCCGCAACTGGATTACGTCGCCTTGTTTACGAGCCGGCTTTCGTGGTCAATCGTTGTACTAGCGGTCGTTGCGGTCTTGTATATTTCCGCGGTTTTTTTAACTTGGTATGCAAGTAGAGCAGGGGATGAATCCGCCAGTGAATTAATGAGAAAATATGCACTCATCTGGGCTGCGCCATTAATTATAGCGGCATTCGGCATCATTATTGAGATGAGAGCACTTCATAATTGGCATTACGACAATATGTTGAATGTATGGTGGCTCTTTGCAATCTCAGGAATCTTATTTATCGTAATGATTTGGCTAATCGGAAATCGAAAGAGCTATGGCTTAGCGGTTATTTTATTAATCCTGCAATTTGCTACAGCGTTCTTTGCATATGGCATTTCACATTATCCATATTTGCTCTATCCGTATTTATCAATTGAAGATAGTTTTACAAGTGAAGCGATGGCAATTGCCCTAGTCGTAGCGTTCGTAGCAGGATTAGCATTATTAATACCGTCTTTATATTTAATCATTAAATTGTTCTTTACGAAAGATTATGTATCCGGTAAAGATGAAACACATGTATAAGGAGTGATTTGAGTGAATGAATTTATCATTTTCCAGGGGCCGTTCATCATTTGGATTTTAGCTGTTGGCATTGCAATTGTTGCAGCGGTGAAAATGAAATCTGATGAAGAAGAAGGATAACGTAATGAAAAATTTTGCTGGAACATACGTTTAAAAGTATTTCTATTGAGCAAAACTAACGGTGGTATAGCCTACCAAAATATCCGAATGGAAAAAGCAGGAGAAGTAATCATGGTACTTTTCCTGCTTTTACTTTTGGAAGAAAATTTGCTTTTAAAGAAATGTAGTCATAACAATACACAATGCCCGACTACATCTTAAATAAGATGGATATGCAAGCATTATCTTAACATAGGAAAATGGATGCCGTGATTTTTGTATATTTGAAATTACAAAATAATATAGTAGTCAATACATAACATAAATAAATTAGTATAATCGCTAAAATAAAGGAAACTTTTCACATTTTTCTCCGTATAGAAATATATGATATGAAGGGATGTTTTTTTTATGAGATTCGTTTTTAAGGCGGTTATCGTATCATGTTTTTTACATATTGTCTATTTGGTCGTTATTGTAGGATGGAGTTATTTGCAAACGCTTTTTTATACAGCAGACTTTTCAGCGGCTACTACAGTTATTTTGCAAAATAAAGTTAGCTTTGGTTATGTAGGTTCAGTACAACCGTTAATAGTATCTTTCATTGTAATAGCGCTTGTCACATGGCTTATTTTGAAAGTTGCGGAAACGAAAAAGGTCATGAACGAATAGATAGATTGACATACATACGAGCGTGTTCCGCAAAGGGGGATCATATGCTGAAAAGATTAGCTTTATGTACGTTTCTTTTGTTTTTACTTAGTGCGTGTAGTGATCGTGAAGCGGATGACAATAATACGATTGCTGCAGCTGAACTATCAGCGCGTGAAAAAACACTATTACATGCTACAGCTGGTAATATTCTGTTTATTTATAACCTTTCCCTTGAGTCACAAGGGGTACTCGATGTATGGATAGAAAAGTATGAATATGGAGAATTAGTAGAAGAAAAGATTGGTAGTGTTGAGGCAGCAGTTAGTAAAAAGGGACAAATACTCGTGGCGTTAATTGAAGTTCCACAATCAAAGGAAACAATCGTACGAGTTGCAATTATAAATGATACAGGATATGAGTCAAATGAAGGAATGATAGCACTACCAGACATCGGTGCATTCGGTTACGGGACGCTAATTTCAAGTGAAGGTACTACGTTAAATAAAGATATGGCAATCGGACAACTCATTTATTCAGGTGAGTCTAACTTTTTTAAAACAAGTATGGAGAACTTAGGGAATAACCCAGTAGCGATTATAAAAGAACTAAAGGATCGACCTGAAGTTTATTTAATTCGGAGCTCGTTCAAAAAAGAAGCAACGGCTCCGCATGACTAAAATATTTATCGTAAAGCAGCGAATGATAATTTTTTCAATTGTTAATGACTAGGAGGGCTTTTTATCCCCAGTTGTGCTTCTAATTTTTTTACTCGTTTTTCAAGTAACGCCACCCTTGTTTGAATAGTTGTCGCAAAAATAAAACCAATCATCCCAAATGAAAAACCCATTAATCCTAAAACTTCCAG
>JBJEFO010000005.1:0-7856 GCA_051874135.1 Lysinibacillus sp. | reverse complement strand
TCGTATACATAAAAACAGAAAAAGCCAGCCTATGCAAATACATAAGCTGACTTCATTACTTTTAAGAAATAATTGGTTTTATCCCTTTATTTTTAGTCATTAACTGAATAACAAATAAAATCGCCATACCTGCTAAACCAGCAGCACTATACCAAGATTCTGGGTAAACCATAAATAAACCGAGCACGATTAATAAAATACGCTCAATCCAAATTAACGGACGATACCAATAACCGATAATACCTGCTCCTAATGCAATCATACCAATCATTGCTGTCAATACTACCCAAACAATCTCCCAAAGCGTTACATCAATCATTAATAACGCCGGTGAAAGAACAATCATATAAGGAATGATAAAGGCTGCGATTGCAAGCTTTGCTGAATGTACCCCTGTTCTAATAGGATCTCCACCTGAGATACCTGATGCTGCAAACGCCGCAAGCGCAACTGGTGGCGTAATATCCGCGATAATCCCGAAGTAGAACACAAAGAAGTGTGCCGATAAAACAATAACAAGTGGTGCTGCGCCTAGCGCTACATCTGGTGCCATTAACGTAATAATCGCAGGTGCTGCAATTGTTGATGTAATAACGTAGTTTGCCGTTGTTGGCGCACCCATTCCCAAAATTAATGACGCAATCATAACAAAGAATAATGTTAATAAAATACTACCGCCAGCTAATTTTACTAGACTCGTTGCAAGTGATAGTCCAAGACCTGTTTTCACAACTACCCCTACGATAATACCCGCACAGGCAGTAGCAGCTACTACACCAAGTGCTGTACGTGCGCCGTCTACTAGCGCATCAATTACTTCACGAACACCAAATTTCACATCAGGGTTAATAATACCGACTACGATACACGCTAAAATACCATACATCGCTGAATGAATTACGGATACACCCGCTGACATAATAAAAATAATAATTAAAATTGGAATTAATAAGTAAATCTTTTTGAAAATTTGTTTACGATCTGGCATTTCATCATCTGTTAAACCACGTAGGCCTAATCGTTTTGCTTCAAAATGCGTCATAATCCAAATACCTGCAAAATAAAGAACTGCAGGAATTGCTGCTGCTTTTGCAATTTCCCAGTACGTAATACCACGACCGATGAATTCTACCATTAAGAAGGCCGCTGCCCCCATAATCGGTGGCATTAGCTGTCCGCCCGTTGAAGAAGATGCTTCAACTGCACCTGCGAAGTCTTTCTTATAGCCAAGACGTTTCATCAGAGGAATTGTATAAGCCCCTGATGTTACCACGTTGGCTACAGATGAACCTGAAATTGTCCCTTGTAGTGCAGAGGAGAAAATTGCTACTTTCGCTGGACCACCCACAAGCTTACCAGCAACTGCAAGTGCTAAATCATTAAAATATTCCCCTACTCCTGTTTTTACTAGGAATGCACCGAATAATAGGAACGCAAAAATATACGTTGATGATACTGCAAGTGGTGTACCTAAAATACCATCTGTCGTAAAGAACATTAAGTTAACAATACTATCTATACTTTGACCGCGATGTGCCATAAAGTCCGGCATGTGAGGGCCGAAATATGCGTATAACAGGAATAATACAGCAATAATTGTAATCGGTAAGCCTACCGCTCGTCTTGCCGCTTCAAGTACTAATAAAATCGCTGCTAACCCAATATAGAAATCCATCGTACTTAATTGACCTAAACTTTGTACTAACGTTTCATAATTCAGTACCCAGTAGCTACCTACTGCGACCGCAATCAATGCCAAAATATAGTCGTACCAGGCAATTTTATGTTTTAGTCCTTTACGACGTGCAGGGAACAGTAAGAAAATCAACGTTAAACCAAACCCTAGGTGAACTGTCCGCTGAATTTGTGCAGGATATTGACCAAAAATAGCCGTGTATAGTTGAAATAACGAGAAAACTAATAGTAGTAAATAAATAATCGTTTTAAAGATTCCTGTTACTTTTCGCGTATTTGATTCTGTATCATACTTTTCAAGTAAAGCTTGTTGATCTTCTAGAGACAAATCTTTAATTTCTTCTTGTTCATGAAGCCCCTTTTTCTCAGTCATTCAGTTCATCTCCTATCCATAAATGAAATAAAGAAATTGTATGTACCGCAATTAAATATGATTTTCCCCTCTGTAACCTTTTCTTTAAGTCTATCTTTTCCCCTTGATGGACAAGCGATAATTCATAGTCAACATCGCCAATGTATAAGGTGAAATTCGGTAAAATCGCTTGCTCATATGACAGCTTGTATGTTCCATCCTCATAAATTAGCGTTTGACCTTCTTCTGCATATGCTGGCATGCCTATCGCTACATCCTCATATTCCATCGATATTAAACGAAGATCATTTGTCTCTAGTACTTCATACGTTTCTATCACGTCTGTCAAATGAATAGAGTGGGTAAAAATCAGTTGAAACATAGATTGCTGTTTTAACGAAAAGATATATTGCTTCGGTTGATCTGTTCTTGTTTCTGTAAAACTAAGAACATTACAAAACGGATAGAAAATCATGAATAGAGCTACTAATAAAAAACCGGTGATGATCCATTTCTTCATGTGCCATCAACCCTTCTATAGGAAAAGAGCTCTGAAGCTGTTCGCAACAGAGCCCCTTTAATGATTAGTTGTTTACTTCATCAAAGTATTTTTGAGCACCTGGGTGCACTTCAATACCGATACCGTCTAAACCAGTTTCAGCTTTGATGAATTCCCCTTTTGCATGAGCAATTTTGTCTGTGTTATCATAAATCGCTTTTGTCATCGCATATACTAGGTCCTCTGAAAGATCCTTTTTAACTGCTAACATCGCAAGTACCGATACAGCAGGTACATCTTCAGTTAAACCATAAGTGCCAGTTGGAATTGTATCTACTGCATAATATGGATATTTCGCAATTAATTCCTCTGCTTTTTCAGCAGTTACTGGAATAATCTTCACAGGATTTGTAGCGTTTAATGCTTCAACCGCACCAGTTGGGTAACCCGCAGTGATGAATGCCGCATCAATTTGCCCAGACTGAATACTATCTGCTGACTCACCGAAATCTAAGTTTTGTGCTTTAATATCATCCATTGTTAAACCATGGATTTCAAGTAATTGCTCAGCATTTGCGTAAGTACCAGAACCTGGCGCACCTACAGAAACTTTTTTACCTTTTAAGTCTTCAAACGACTCAATACCAGAGTCAGCTAATACTACTAACTGAACTGTTTCTGGATATAAGGCACCTAAAGCAGCAATTGTGTCGATTGGTTTACCCTCGAACATTTCAATACCTTTAGTTGCATAATAAGCAATATCAGTTTGTACAAAGGCTACTTCACCTTCACCATTTTGTAAGGCTGTCATATTAGCAGCTGAAGCTTGGGAAACCTCAGCAGTTGCTGTTACCCCTGTCTCATTCGTGATTAGCTCAGCAAAAGTACCACCTAATGGATAGTAAGTACCTTGTGTACCACCTGTTAAAACACTCAGGAATTTAATACCATAATCCGGCGTTTCAGTAGCCGTATCTTCACTATCTGTTGATGTGTCCGTTGTGCCCGTTGAATCTGTTGATTTGTCATCATCTCCGCCACACGCAGCTAAAATAAGTGCGAATATGCTCAAGACCATGAACAGAAGAAACTTATTCTTTTTCATTTACATTTCCCCCCTTTTATTCAAATATGGGTCTATTTTACAGAACAAGGTATACAAACGTCAAATAATATTGAAAATTCTAATATAATATACAAAAGTGTCTTATTATAGAAAAATAACACCATTAAGAGATTTTAGTAGGTTTGTTGTTTTAAACACAATATATTTTCTAATCATTAATCCATATATTTATTAGTTATTCTCTAGCTTATGATAGAAAATTGTCATCTATGTAAAAAACGACATAAAAAGCCACCTCACATTAAATGTAAGGTAGCATGAAATTCATTCTAAAATGCGCACTTTCACAGTTTTACGTCCCCACTCTAGCGCCTCTTCATGTGAAGGAATAAATACATCAATAATATTTCCTTTAATGGCGCCACCTATATCTGCTGCAATTGCTTCACCATAGCCTTCTACCCATACGCGAGTGCCAAGCGGAATGACAGTTGGGTCTACAGCGATGACTTTTAAATGTGGATTTGCCCGTATGTCTGTTCCATTCTTCGTAATACCAGAACAACCTTCACAATATGCTGTATATGCGGTTGCGGTCATCGTTAATGTTAGTGCATCATCCTCTGTTTGTGTAGAAGCTTGTTTAAGCGCTGCTGCCGCTTCATCTACAGCAATTTTGTCGCCTGGATAAATTAAATACGGTGCATCAATCTCATTTAATTCAGCTAACTGATCAACCGTTATCCCGTATTCTTTACTAATGACATATAAACTATCTCCTGGTTGTACAACATATATATTATTCCCTTGTTTATTTGATGAGATTTCTAACTGTTCATTCGGGAAAACGGAATGTGATTCAAGATGATTATTATTTTTTAATTTGTCGATTTGCACATCATACTTTTGTGCAACGGACCACAGTGATTCAGTACTCGTTGCTACAAATGCTCCTGTACTTAAAGTAGATGCAGTAGCTAAAGCTAATACTTTTTTATTTAACAATGATGTTCCCTCCAAAATTGTAGTACATTTCAGATGTTGTGCTATTTTCCTCATAGCTATGCATCAAATGTGAATACAACTTTACAGAAGGAATATTGTATAACGTAGAACAATCGCATTGGAAGTCGATATATATTAAAAGGAGGGATTTAGGTGGAAATTAATTCATTGATGTCTGCTCAAGTTGCGCAACTACAGCAAACACTTCAAATGAGCATTTTAGACAAGTCACTCAATCAAGGGGCTGCTGGTGTAATCGAAATGTTAGATGACATGCCTGCTCAACAAACTGCCGCTCACCCATACAAAGGTCAAGTAATTGACGTACAAGTATAAGTGAGAAAGGTGTAGCTCGATTAAAACCGAACTACACCTTTTAGTTTAAATAGGAAGTGGTTGTCCTTGGCGATACGTTTCGTCAACAATTAAAATCGGTTTAATTGTCGCCCCACTATTTGAATCAGCAGATGCTTCATTAATTTCTTCAAATTTATAAAACTTCACAAGCTTATCAAACGGGAACCTTCCTTCTTTATGGTACTCAATGAGCTTTGGAATCGCGAGCTGTGGTACCGCATCACCCATTAAAACGCCAGCAATTTTTCGATTCGCTATAGCTAAATCAAGCGCTGTATTAAGCTCTAAGTTTTGCTTTGTAATAGCAACCGGTGCTGTTACGCCGCCTTGACTAAGCACATCAATTGCAGCTTTCATAACAGCTGACACACCTGTTGTATCAATCGAAAAGTTTACACCTTGTCCACCTGTAATTTCGACCATGCGCACCGCTAAATCTTCTGTGCGAACATTAATTGTATGTGTTGCACCTAACTCCCTAGCAATTTCTAAACGAGAGTCATGAATATCAATCGCAACGATTGGCGAGCACCCTTCAATTTTCGCCGTCATTAACGCACCTAATCCTACTGCCCCTGTACCAAATACAGCAATTGATTCACCCGTTTGTGGTTTTAAGCCATTAACTACTGTACCTGCCCCTGTCAAAAATCCGCAACCTAGTGGGCCAATTAAACGTAAATCCGCATCAGAATCTACCTTCACTACGTTATTCTGATGCACGATTGTATGTGTAGCAAATGAGCTTTGTGTAAAGAAATTCGCAACCGGTGTGCCGTCTTCTTTCGTAAATATAGGACTACCATCTAATCGTGCACCACCCATGTTTAGCGGTGCCCAGCTTGTACATGATGATGGGTGACCTGTACGACAGCTTGGACACGTACCGCAGAAGTTGTATGATAGCACAACTTGATCCCCTACTTGAAGATCTTTTACCGCATTCCCAACCTCAACAATAATTCCTGCTCCTTCATGCCCTAAAACAGCTGGTAGCGGGTATTGTGCATCTCCTACACGTAACGCTTCATCCGAGTGGCACATCCCTGTTGCTACAATTTTCACTAGCACCTCATCATAACGAAGCTCTCCTAACGACAATTCTTCAAAAACATAAGGTTCATTTACACCATTGATAACCGCAGCTGTTACTTTCAACTTCATTCCTCCCCTTTTTATAGCTTGAAAACGCTATCACCATACTATATACATTCCGATACCTATAAAATGCTAAAAAAGAAAATAAATTATTAATCGCTATTTAAGATTTTTTAAAAGTGTGTAAATTCCTCTACAAACGGGCATTAAATATAGTAAGATTCAATTAAAGGGAGGGATTTTTATCGGCATTCACAAGTTTTTCACAAGCTTAAATGATTTAGAGCGTATCATCCGCGCGCCAGGCCGTTTCAAATTCGAGGAGCACAACGTTGCCGCGCATTCTTGGAAAGTGGCGCAGTATGCCATGTTTTTTGCGACAATTGAAGAAATGCAAGGCGCAACAATTAATTGGAAATCGCTTTTTGAAAAAACAATTAATCATGATTTCGCTGAAGTGTTCATCGGTGATATTAAAACGCCTGTAAAACACTCTAGTCCTGAATTAAAGGAAATGCTTGCGGTCGTTGAGGAAAAAATGATGGAGAACTTTATCGTTCAAGAAATACCACCACAATTCCAAGAGGTTTTCTTTGAACGAATGAAAGAAGGAAAAGACGCAACAATTGAAGGTCGCCTACTTGAATTTGCAGATAAGTTGGACCAATTTTATGAAGCATTCGCGGAGTTAAAACGCGGTAACACAGACATTGAATTCCTTCAGATGTATCAAAAAGCGCTATCAAAATTACTTGATTTACCATTGCCAAATAGCGTTCATTATTTCCGTCACGAAATTTTACGAGATGCATTGGCAGAAGAAACGCGAATTGACCTTACAACATTAACAGACGATATTTTAAAAAATAAATAGCAGTTCGTAAAGTTTTCCAAAAGAATTGGAAGGCTTTTTATTTATTCCTGTCATATAACACATTCATTGCACCCACCAATTACTACGGAATATCGGCAGTATTTTATTTGACAAAATTGTTGCTGTGTACTTACTTGCGTAAAGCAAAAAGTTAACATACAATAACATTGAAGCTGCGTTGCACGTATAATATTAAGTTTTAACCTTTATACTGTAACAGGGAGTTTTATATCCAAGCTGGAATGGCGGGCCCGGGCTCCTTTGACCTCGGGATAAACAGGAAAGCTTATGCGGACACCCACTTTGAGAAGTGTGGTTTAAAACTTTCTATATAAATACGGCAATGTGGCTTTTGCCATTAGAAAGCTTGATATACCAGTGTTTATATTCCTTCATCGCATCTAAGCGGTGGAGGATTTTTTATTGGAATTTTGGGTTTGTCGCACATTTGTCGCAGATTTACTTATACAGTTGCTTCGATTATCTCTAAAATATGAATTCGTTTTTACTATCTTAGTTATGAACTTCTCACGACTAAAGTCGCGAGTTTCTTAAAATAGTTACTCGCATTTTTTGTCTATGAGATTCCTGCTTCAACGGATTCGTAACCTCATCCTCCACAGGCATACACCGTCGTTCCGACGGTATTTTAATTCTATATTTTTAAAAGGCGCAATCCTTCTTGTTTGATATTAATTGCTGCGTTGTGGTCCCTGTCGTGTTCTGCTCCGCAGTTTCCGCAGACCCATGTACGTTCAGATAAAGTAAGACCTGTTTCTTTTTCATCGCAAACATGACACGTTTTCGATGAAGCGAAGAAACGTCCCACAATGATGATTTTTTTATTTGCCCACTCTGCCTTGTATTTTAGGAAAACGACAAATGTAGACCATCCCACATCTAAAAT
>JBJEFO010000004.1:0-7867 GCA_051874135.1 Lysinibacillus sp. | reverse complement strand
AGTAAGAAAGGGGAGGTATGGTGTTTAAGTTTCAAACGAATGATTTACATGAAATCGCTGAATCGAGCGAATTGCAACAAAAACTGTATAAGAGAACGTTGTATGTCGTATTACTTTCACAAACGCTAGGAGGAGCAGGATTAGCTGCTGGTATTACAGTCGGAGCCCTGTTAGCGAAAGATATGTTAGGGATAGAAAGTCTATCCGGCTTAGCTTCAGCCTTATTTACGCTCGGCTCTGCACTTGCTGCTTATTTAGTAGGAAGAATTACGCAAAACTATGGAAGAAGATTTGGGCTTGCTCTTGGATTTATTACTGGAGGAATAGGAGCTCTTGGCGTAGTCATCGCTGCAAATTTCGATAGTATTGTATTACTGTTCCTATCGTTATTTATTTACGGAGCTGGGACTGCAACGAATTTACAGGCACGCTATGCAGGTACGGATTTAGCGGGACATCATCAGCGAGCGAAAGCAGTTAGTATTGCAATGGTTGCGACGACAGTAGGGGCAGTTGCCGGACCTAATTTAGTGACACCAATGGGGCATGTAGCACAGTCGCTAAATATGCCCGCGCTTGCAGGCCCATTTTTGTTAGCATCGGTTGCATATAGTGCAGCCGGACTTGTTTTTCTTCTATTGTTAAAACCCGATCCATTATTGGTTGCGCGTTTCATTGAAGAAAGGAAGGCGACATTAAAGGCGGAATCAATTCAGCAGTCTATTCCTCCAAATGGTCAACGTATCGGCATCATCGTCGGTGCTTCTGTTCTTGTATTATCGCAAATTGTTATGGTTGCGATTATGACGATGACACCTATACATATGCAGCATCACGGCAGCACGCTATCTGCGGTTGGACTCGTCATTGGACTGCATGTAGCATCTATGTACTTACCTTCGTTAGTGACAGGTTCTCTTGTAGATAAAGTAGGGCGAATTAAAATGGTTATCGCCTCTGCTGTTACATTAACTGGAGCAGGATTACTCGCGGCTTTTGCACCAGGAGATTCGACTTTGCTATTAACTGTGGCACTTATGTTACTCGGTCTCGGCTGGAATTTTGGACTAATTAGTGGAACAGCGATAGTCATTGATTCTACAACGATTCAAACTCGGGCAAAAATACAAGGAACGATCGATGTCGGCGTTGCAATAGGTGGCTCTGTAGGCAGTTTGCTTTCTAGTGTCATTGTCGCATTTTCGAGCTATGCTGTATTAGGTTTTATGGGGGCGTATTTATCCTTGTTGCTCTTGCCACTCATTTTATGGGCTTCCATAAAGAAACGGAAAAACATAAAGTAATCAAAACTACCACTCACGTAAAAGTACGAGTGGTAGTTTTCTATAGTTAACACCAAACAATGATTTGATAAGGAGTAGTTTGGGCAGGGATGCTTCTCGTAGTCGGACCATAAATGACGATCAAATTTCGATTGGCAGGATTTCTTGAAAATATTTGCCCATTTGTTAAGAGGATGGGCGTATTCGGTGCAATGTTTAATTTCAATTGCCCATCAGCGCTGACTAATTGGCTATTAAAATAGCTGACTTTTACATTTTGATATGGATCTTCTTTTACCATAATGAGTGCCCGGTATTGAGGCGGATAAATAAGAGGAACAGGTGCATCGCGATCATAATAGCCAGTCACCGTGTCACCTACTGAAACCATCGCATGATTAACAAAGTAAGTAGTAGGTGACACGACAAAATTCACTAATTCTCTGTTTTGATTTTCAACTGACAGCAACTTATAACAACCTTCTCCTTCATTGTTAGCAGTTACGAAAAAGTCATTTATTGCGGTTACAGTACCGCGAAAAGATGCAAAATTGACCAATGACAAATCCCTCCAATGTTATTCGATCTTTCTATGATTATGCATTTTCTCGCTAAGAATATAATGTGGAAAATTAGAAAGTGTCAAGTTGAAAATTTAGTAACAAGAATACGCTGATATAGAAGAAGATGGGAATGAAGCGAATGTAAAGTTAGGCCATATAATACCAGTTGTATTGCCAACTACACTAGAGGAAAATACATACATTAAAAATAGCTGTCCATTTCGTAATAGTACGATTGTCCATCTACCATCACAGCCTGCTGCAAAAGTTGTAATGCCACCTTGAGGTTGTAGCATACTTTGTGCTTGAGCCGGATTTTGATTTAACGCTTGGAAACGATTAATCATTTGTGGGGGAGGGGGTGGTGGGTTGCCCATTCCTCCGGGTGTAGGTGGTGGTGTACTTGGCTGACTAGGGAATCCGGGAATTCTTGGTGGTCCTCCAGGCGGTCTGCCGGGTGGAGGTCCAGGGAACCCACCAGGAAAACCTCCAGGGAAATTAACCATTTTATCGCTCCTTCTATAAAAGATACATTATGTTATGAAAAATACATGTTGGGAAATAGTTTAAATACCTAATAGATGAAAGAAGTGCTTGTTCGTCTTTAAATGCATGGAAATGTTTTATTGTTTATAATTACTGTAGATTAGTAGCTAGGAGGTATACGTAGAAATGAATAAAAAAACAATTTTTATTACAGGTGCAACGAGTGGAATAGGATTGAAAATGACTGAAATGTGCATCGCTAAAGGCTATACAGTATATGCGACAGGACGTAATGAATCTTCATTAAAAACGTTAGCAAGCCTCGGTGCTCATGTCATTCAGGCTGATTTACGTCATACAGAAGACATTGATCGTGTTGTAGCAACGTTACCGGAAATCGATGTAGCGATTTTAAATGCAGGGCTTGGTATTTTCGGCAATGTATATGATTTATCCGATGAGGAAGTTAATACAATGCTTGATACAAATGTGCGTGCACCAATTTATTTAACGAAACGTCTTGCACCAAAAATGATGGAGCGCGGTTCAGGTCATTTTATTTATATAAGTTCTCAAGCTGGGAAGGTGGCAACGCGTAAGGCGAGCGTTTATGCAGCTTCTAAACATGCGGTAACAGGCTTTTTAAATGGTGTTCGATTAGAGTTAGCCCCTCATAATATTCATGTAACAGGTATTTATCCGGGGCCAATCGATACGCCATTTTTACAAAAGGCAGATGCAACGAATGCATATCGTGATGCTATCAAAACGTTCCTAATTCAACCAGAAAAAGTAGCAAGAGAAGTAGTGAGAACGATTGAGCGACCAGTTCGAGAGTTAAATTTACCACGTGTCATGGGGCTAACAGCGAAATTTTATGCAGTCGCTCCAGGGTTAGTAGAAATGGTAGGAAAGAGTTTCTTTAATCGAAAATAAGGAAGAGGCGACTAGTATTACGCTAGTCGCCTCTTATTATTGATTAACTCTAGATTACTAGATTAACGAGAAATATACGTGTTAATATGCTTGACGAATAATTTCCATTACGTCTTCAAGCGTTGCTTTGCGTGGGTTTGTAGCTGCACACACGTCTTTCATTGCATTTTCTGCTAATATTTGAATATCTTCTTCGCGAGCACCAAGCTCTTTGAAGCCTGTTGGAATATTTAAATCTTTTGTTAAACATTCGATGCGAGAAATAGCTTTCTGTGCTGCTTCACGTATGCTTAAGCCTTCGATATTCTCACCTAGCAACTCTGCAATACGAGCAAAGCGCTCTTCACGACCTACTAAGTTAAAGCGACACACGTGCGGTAGTAAAATAGCGTTACATACACCGTGCGGATAGTTGTAGAAGCCACCTAATTGGTGTGCAATCGCGTGCACATAACCAAGCGAAGCATTGTTAAATGCCATGCCAGCTAAAAATTGTGCATATACCATTTGTTCACGTGCCTCGAAATCCTCACCGTTTGAGTAAGCGCGCGGTAAGTATTTCGGAATAATTTGAAATACTTTTTCAGCGCAAGCATCTGTAATTGGTGAAGCATTTGTTGATACGTAAGATTCAACAGCATGCGTTAATGCATCGACACCTGTAGCAGCTGTTAATGAAGGTGGTAAACCAATCATAAGTGTTGGATCATTAATGGATACAAGTGCTGTTACATGTTTATCGACAATGGCCATTTTTACAGAGCGTTCTGTGTCAGTAATAATTGTAAAGCGTGTCATTTCAGATGCTGTACCCGCTGTTGTATTAATGGCGATATAAGGTACTAATGGGTTTTCGGATTTGTCTACACCTTCATAATCATGGATACGTCCACCGTTTGAAGCTAATAAGCCAATGCCTTTTGCGGCGTCATGTGAGGAGCCACCACCTAAAGAAACAATCGAGTCACAGCCTGCAGCTTTATAAGCAGCGATGCCATCATGTACATTTTTGTCTGTTGGATTCGGCTCCGCTTTTGGGAAGATTTCAACCTCGACGTCTGCTGTACGGATGATGTTAGCGATTTGATCTGCAATACCTAAGTTGTATAAGCCTTCATCCGTAACTAAAAGTGTTTTTTTACATTCGAATTGTACTAAATACTTACCAACTTGCTGAATTGTACCTTGACCGAATAAATTTGTTGTCGGCATTGTAAATAAGTGTTGCTTACTTACATTTACTTTTTGCAGCTCCTGCTGTTTCGCTTTTAATACATCTTGTACGCTCATAAAAATCCTCCACATTGTTCGTTTTTTAGTGGATAGTCGCATCCAAATGCTTTATCCCTCGATTAGTATATAGGAGTGTAAATTAAAATATGACTTCAATTAACAAGTAATTTTTTAGATTAATAAATAGCTTTTTAAATGAAAATAGCTATTTTTTCTTAGCATAACTTGCAATATTTCTAAAAAATATCGAAAGCTTAATGTAATATATTGGGAATTACTGTTACAACAAAGTTGAATGAAAGATGTGCCTTAATTCTAGAGTTTTCAATTATAAAAATTAATTTGTATGAGAAATGAATAGGTGAGTTGAATAACTATTGGCAAATAAAAGCGAAAAAATGCGCGAACGAGTATGTTGGAAAATCGTTTTATAAATAGTTATCTAACAATATAAAAAACTGAAAAAATTTACATAAATACAGTTGCGTTTATGTTTATTACATGTTACTATTCGTGTATAAACTTTTACTAGAATGTATAAACATACATAAGAACATATATCGGAGGCATATATAGAATGGCTAACAAAAAAGTAGTACTTGCATATTCAGGTGGTCTTGATACATCTGTAGCAATTCCATGGTTAAAAGAACAAGGTTGGGACGTAATCGCAGTATGTCTTGACGTTGGTGAAGGTAAAGACTTAGAGTTCATCAAAAACAAAGCGCTTCAAGTAGGTGCTATTGAATCATACATGATTGATGCCAAAGATGAGTTCGCAGAAGATTTCGCATTAATTTCATTACAAGGACACACTTGGTACGAGCAAAAGTATCCATTAGTATCAGCTTTATCTCGTCCGTTAATTTCTAAAAAATTAGTAGAAATCGCAAACGAAACAAACGCTGACGCTGTAGCGCATGGTTGTACTGGTAAAGGGAACGACCAAGTACGTTTCGAAATTTCAATTAAAGCATTAAACCCAGATTTAGAAGTATTAGCACCTGTACGTGAGTGGGGCTGGAGCCGTGACGAAGAAATCGAATACGCTGCAAAACATGGTGTTCCGATTCCTGCAACACTTGATTCGCCATTCTCAATCGACCAAAACTTATGGGGCCGTGCAAATGAAGCAGGCGTAATGGAAGATCCATGGGTAGCACCACCAGAAGAAGCTTACGGCTTAACTGTTTCTGTAGAAAATGCACCAGACCAAGCGGAAATCGTAGAAATCGAATTCGTACAAGGTGTACCAGTATCTTTAAACGGTAAAGAAATGAAGCTTGCTGATTTAATTCAAGAATTAAACGCAGTAGCAGGTGCACATGGTGTTGGCCGTATCGACCACGTAGAAAACCGTTTAGTAGGTATTAAATCTCGTGAAGTATACGAAATTCCAGGCGCGAAAGTATTACTTACAGCACATAAAGAGCTTGAAGATATTACATTAGTTAAAGAAGTAGCACACTTCAAACCAATCATCGAGCACAAGCTATCTGAGATTATCTACAACGGCTTATGGTTCAACCCAATCCGTGAAGCATTAGTAGCGTTCTTAAAAGATACACAAAAAACAGTAAATGGTACTGTACGTGTGAAATTATATAAAGGTCATGCAATCGTTGAAGGTCGTAAGTCTAACAACTCTTTATACTCTGAAGAGCTTGCAACGTACTCTAAACATGACAAATTCAACCATGCTTCAGCAGTAGGTTTCATCGAGTTATTCGGTATGCCAACAGTTGTAGCAGCAGAAGTAGCGAAAAACAGTAAATAAGACTGAAGGTGAGCGATTCGAGTGCGAGTCGCTCTTCCTGTTAAATAGGAGTGTACAATTATGGCAAAATTATGGGGCGGCCGTTTCCAAAAGTCAGCGGAAGCTTGGGTTGACGAGTTTGGCGCATCAATCGGCTTTGACCAACAGCTAGTAATGGAAGATATCGAAGGCTCTGTTGCACACGTAACGATGCTTGGAGCACAAGGCATTTTACCAACGGAAGATGTAGCAAAAATTTTAGAAGGCTTAGCACAACTAAAAGTAAAAGCGGAAGCAGGGGAGCTGGAGTTCCTTGTTGCCAACGAAGATATTCACTTAAATTTAGAAAAAATGCTAATCGATTTAATCGGTCCTGTTGGCGGTAAATTACATACAGGTCGTAGCCGTAACGACCAAGTGGCAACAGATATGCACTTATTTTTAAAGAAACGTGTACCTGAAGTGATTGGTTTAATCGAAAACTTCCAATCGACAATTTTGGTGCAAGCTGAACAGCATATTGAAACAATTGCACCAGGATATACACATTTACAACGTGCACAACCGATTAGCTTTGCACATCATTTAATGGTTTACTTCTGGCAGTTACAGCGTGATAAAGAGCGTTTCTCAGAGTCTATGAAACGTATTGATATTTTACCGTTAGGTGCAGGAGCGATGGCAGGTACAACTTTCCCAATCGATCGCTTAAAATCAGCGGAACTATTAGGATTTGCAGATGTATATGCAAACTCAATGGACGCAGTATCTGACCGTGATTTCATCGTGGAATTTTTATCAAATTCAGCACTTCTAATGACACACTTATCACGTTTTGCAGAAGAAATTATCATTTGGTCAACAGACGAGTTCAAGTTTATCGAGCTGGATGATGCCTTCTCAACAGGTTCATCAATTATGCCACAAAAGAAAAATCCAGATATGGCAGAACTGATTCGTGGTAAAGCAGGTCGCGCATTCGGAAACTTAATGGGCTTACTAACGGTATTAAAAGGCACGCCACTTACGTACAATAAAGATATGCAAGAAGACAAAGAGGGCATGTTCGACACGATGGAAACGGTACTCGGTTCGCTTAAAATTTTCGAAGGTATGGTTCGCACGATGACTGTGAATACGACACGTCTACATAGTGCGGTTCATAGCGATTTTAGTAATGCAACCGAACTTGCGGATTACCTTGCGACAAAAGGCATGCCGTTCCGCGAAGCACATGAAGTAACGGGTAAATTAGTATTTACTTGTATTCAAAAGGGCATCTATTTACTAGACTTGCCGTTAGAGGAAATGAAAAAAGAATCTGATCTAATCGAAGAAGACATTTATGATGTGCTTGCACCTGAAGCAGCAGTACGTCGCCGTAATTCGTTAGGTGGTACCGGATTCGAGCAAGTGAAAATTCAATTAGCAAAAGCAAAAGAATTACTTTAACAAATCACCTCCGAAGCACAAGAGAAATGCTTCGGAGGTTTTTTGTGTACAGCGGCCATATATGTGCGAATTTTGGCCGGATATGTGCGTTTTTCGGAGACATATGTGCGAATTTTAACGCTTTATGTGCGTTTTATATACAAAGTCCTTATACATAG
>JBJEFO010000003.1:0-1821 GCA_051874135.1 Lysinibacillus sp. | reverse complement strand
AACAGAAGCTTTTTAATTTTATCATCAGCTCATTTGATTGTCAACAACTTTTTTATTTTGTTCACTTCGTTCAGAAGCGACTTTACAAATATAACATCCGACCTTTCAGCTGTCAATAACTTTTTTGAAATAATTTTTTCTACAAAAGTTATTTGATGTTATTTTGTTTTTCCATCACCTCTTGGCGACGTTTATTACTTTATCACCAAACAATAGTATTCGTCAATAACTTTTTTAAAAAACTTTTCACTTTAATTTATACTGCCTATGATAAAGGTTATTTCCCTTTGTTTTCACATCCACCACTTCTACAATTCGCTTATCAATTAAATATTCCAGAAGTACAGGAAGATCAACTGAATAATACTTTAGCCCCTCATGGTTCAGCAGCTCATCGATTGTCCACGGCTCTTCTTTTTGCGATAAAACCCCAATAAGATGCTCGGTTCCTGTTTGCACATGGGAATAGATAAGAAATTCGCTTGCAAGAAAAACTAACTCCAATTTTTTCTCCAGTGACTCCTCACTCTTAATCAATTCCTCATACAACTTATATATCTGCGGCTCAATATAACGTACTTGTTCCCAAACCGTTACCTCAGGGTAGAAACCGCTATCGATTACTTCAAGGCGCGCTAAATGATGAAGCGCATGTACCATATAGTTATACGCATCCAAATAATGTCCTCTATCAAATAACAGTTTGCCATCTGTATATCTTCTAATTAATTTAGCAAACTCCAATCCTTTTTTTAGATTGCGTCCGTGAAAAGGAAATTCCTTAATTTCTTGTTTCAGTTTCACGATGTTCTCATTTCTATCAAAAATGATTCTCCCGTGATGAAGCCATTCCGTTAATCTGCGGTTACTGCCTAGTAATAACCATTTATCGATCTGTTCCTTACTCACAATATATAATGCTGCTTTCTGGTCCCCATATGAATAGTGCTTTACTAATAACGGTTTTTCTTTCTTTTCAGTTATAACAAGTAAAATATAGTCAAATGAATCCGTACTATATGATTCAAAACTTCTCTTCTCAATAAGAAGTATCCCTAGAGTTGATGGCGAGCTTGCTCTTTCCTGATAAATCGGCCGCAATATGTCATCCATTTCCCATTCCTCCATATATTGAATTCGTTAATTGATATTTGATTTCGACATTTCTATTATAAATCCTGCTTATAATTTCAACAAATTTCGACACATATCCACAAGTTCAAATAGTGCCCGGCTCGCTTTCATTCTTGCCACGCTTTTGTTGAATCAATAATTTCTTGCCTAAAAACTATTTTAGGGATGTTCACAGAATAATTCATCTATCATTTTTTATCTTTATTTGGTAAATGTGGTATATTTTATATTGGAGGGGATGGGTGTGGCGAAGTCAAAAAACAAAATCAATAAGATTAGAACTTTTGCTCTTAGCTTAGTTTTCATCGGGATGATTGTCATGTACGGAGGTATCTTTTTTAAATCTTCACCTATTTTAATGACTATATTTATGATTTTAGGCTTGTTATGCATCATTGCCAGTACTGTCGTGTACTTTTGGATTGGGATGATTTCAACAAATAGTGTCCAGGTTGTCTGTCCGAACTGCAATAAAATTACAAAAGTACTTGGAAGAGTGGATATGTGCATGTATTGCGATGAACCGTTAACGTTGGATAAGAGCTTGGAAGGCAAAGAATTTAAAGCTTCATATAACAGAAAAAAAGTTGGCGAGTAGTTACGCCAACTTTTTTTAGTGAGCTGCTTTTGCCGCACAACTTGGACATTCTCCGTACACTTCCATCCGGTGCTGAAATACTTTATAGC
>JBJEFO010000002.1:1519-7908 GCA_051874135.1 Lysinibacillus sp. | reverse complement strand
AAAACCCCCACTGATTGAAGTTTCACTTTATGACATTTTGTTGTACATGATTTTATTGCATATATACCCAAAATGAGTGAAAATGAAAGAATGAATGAGGGCATAATTGTCCATACATATTAAAAGATATTAAATTGTTTAGAATAAGGAGTTTATTATGATTTCATTAATTGTTGCACTTGATAAAAACCGTGTTATCGGATTAAATAACGCTATGCCTTGGCATTTGCCAGGAGAACTTCAATATTTTAAAGAGACGACAATGGGGAAACCAATTATTATGGGACGAAAAACGTTTGAATCAATTGGTCGCCCGTTGCCAGGTCGTCGCAATATAGTCATTACGCGAAACCCTCAATATGATGCTGAAGGAATTGAGTTAGCGTTAAGCTTAGATGAAGCGATTAAACTAGCAGGTGATGTAGAAGAAATTATGATTATTGGCGGGCAACAAATTTTCACGGAAAGTTTGCCGTTAGCAGACCGATTGTATATAACGGAAATTGATCATGAATTTGAAGGGGACACTTATTTCCCGGAATATGAAGGATGGCAAAAAGTAAGCTGCCAACAACCAATCCAAACACCGGACGGTTATACATTCCAATATTGTATTTATGAAAAATAATAAAAACATGCGAAGTCTTCTCGATTTCGCATGTTTTTTATGATGGAAAAATAATGAATTACCATTTATAGTTAAGTTAACTTAATAGTTAAGAGAGGGTTAATGATGGCGAAAAGTGAATACATTGAGCAAATCAATTTGTTACAAAATCAATTAAATATGTATTTGGTGACTAAATATCAACATCGTATCGACAATCAATTAACAGCTAAGCAAGTATTACTGCTAGAGCTGATAAGTAGCAATGTATGCTCTACAAAGGAAATAGCACAGCAGTTGGATATATCCACAAGTGCAGTAAGTCAGTTATTAAATAAACTTGAAGAGAAGGGGTATATTACGAGGACCGTTAATCCAAAAAATCGACGTGAAATACTTATAGCACCTGCTCAAAAAGGTAAGGATTATTTTGCGACACAAGAAGCAATTAGTAAAGAAATCGATGAATTAGTATATGGGAAATTGCCAGAAGAAGATTTACAACAGTTTGTGAACATTTTAAAGAAACTAAATACGATTATACAGGGGGAATAAGGAAATGACGTTCATTGAAAAGGGGAGGCCAATATGGCTTAGTATGTTGCTGCTCGTTTTAGCGAGTAACGTAATATTATATCAAACGCAGTTAGGTATGAGTATTATACCTGCTGAAACAAAAGGGGTCGTTCTTGGTTCACTTATTGATTTAATTATTATGTTGCCACTATTTTTCATGCTCACGATGCGCAAATTTTCGATTAAGCACGCGATAATTTTCGCTGCATTTGGTTGTATTTTAGCAAGGTTTATTATTCCAAGTTCAATGTTAGAGCCGTATGTAGCTGTAACGTGGGTAGGGATATTAGTAGAAGTAGCCATTGTCACATTTGAAATTTTACTTATACTAACGTTTGTTCGATATATCCCTAAAATACTTGCAACAGTAAAGTCTAGCAATTTACCAACTATTTTTTCTTTCCATGAAGCAGTAGAACAACATGTACCTAAAAATCCAATCATCAAAGTGTTATGCTCTGAATTGTTTATGTTTTACTATGCATTTTTTGCTTGGAAAAAGAAAGCACCCGAAGGTATTACACTGCATAAAAATTCAAGCTATATCGCGTTTATGATTATGATTATTCATGCAATTGTTATTGAAACATTAGGCATTCATTGGTGGTTGCATGACAAGTCAGCGATTTTATCGATTATTTTACTCGTATTAAATGTCTATTCTATTTTCTTCTTTTTAGGAGATATGAATGCAGTGCGATTAAATCCGATATATTTCACAAATGATTCGATGTATATTTCGCTTGGATTAATGAAACGTGCAAAAATCGCTTATTCAGACATTGAAGCTATCATCGAAGACCCGCAAGAGTTAGAAAAGAAGATTAAAAAAGATACATTGGATTTTATTACGAATGAACTTGAAACAGCGCAGCCGCATATGATTTTAAAAATGAAAACACCTGTAAAAGCAACGCTATTTATGGGGATTGAAAAACAGTATTCGAAAGTGGCGATTCGCTGTGATCAACCGGATTTACTAAAACAAAAGTTAGAGCGCGGGATGATGAAAGTATAAAAACGTAAGCGGTAGGGGAAAATTCCTTACCGCTTACGTTTTTTACAATGTTCCGTTATTTTTGTTAATTAAGTATTGCGTCAAATTGCTATTAGAATTTAACGCATTCATTAAGCCATTCTCCGTTGATCTCTGGGATAAATAATTTTCAAGTACGGAAATGTTATTTTGCATGCGTGTTAATGTTTGCTGTACAGCTTGTGATTTGTCGTCGCCCATCTTGTCAGCGTACTGTGTCATATTATTTTCTAGCTTTGTTTTAGCACCTGTTAACACATTCAACATTTTTGTTTCAAATGAAGATGTTAAAGTGTCGCTAAAGTACTCGCTATTTTTTGCTTGGTTCGTATTGTTAAAAATAGGGTTAGTGCCCGAATCACCTGTGTAGTTTGATAAGTATTGTGTTAAAGCAGTTGAAGAAGAACCACTACCTAACATTGCTTGCAACGAATTCATATTGGTAGAGTATGTTAGCGTTTTATACAGTGCATTGTCATCCTTTGATGTTGTTGACTTCCGATTATCTAAAACATCCATTAAATAATCCGAGAAATTTGTGTTCGCCGGTATACTTGTTGGATTTGAAGCTGTTTTATTTAAAAGACTACTATTATATACGGACAATAAGCTTGACATATCAATTGACATATTAATCACCTCCTCTTTTTTATCGGATGAATTTAGGGGAATTATAGCTTTTACTATGTTAGGAAGAAGTTAATAGCAATTGACTTATAATTGACATATTATCATGATATACTTTAGCAAAAGTTTATGAAGGTGTGACGTCAGTGACTAAAATCTTAATCGTAGAAGATGAATTTGCGATTAGTCAAGTGCTAAAAGCGTATATAGTAAAGGAAAACTTTGAGGCAATTCAGTGCTATACAGGGACAGAAGCACTCCAACTGTTTAAAGAGCATGAACCGGATTTAGTGTTGTTAGATGTGATGCTACCTGGTAAAGATGGCTGGACGGTTTTAAAGGAAATACGCGCAATTAGTCAATGTCCTGTAGTAATGTTAACTGCGCTTACAGATGTAGCCTATCGTCTTGAAGGGTTTGATGGGGGAGCGGATGACTATATCCCAAAACCATTTATTGCAGATGAAGTAATTGCCCGAATAAAGGCTGTATTAAAACGGACAACCCCTCATCCAAGTGCAAGGCAAAAGTTCGGTTCATTAGAAATCGATTTTAAAGGTCATCTCGTCTTACTGAATGGTGAGGAAATTGAGTTAACACCGAGAGATTTATCGGTTTTATTATTTTTAGCAGAAAATCGAAATCAAACATTTACGCGCGACCAATTAATAGAGCATATATGGGGATGGGATTATGATGGCAGTGATCGCGCAGTCGATTTAGCGATTAAACGGTTACGCAAGGCACTTGCAAATTGGCCAAGCAGTGAAGGGGAAATACGGACATTACGAGGGATAGGATATCAATTCCATGTCTACTAATAAAAAAGTATCGCTGTTAACTCACTGGACAAGAAATTACGTGCTGACGCTTGTAATCGGGCTTGCCATTTTATTTATTCTATCGGCGTTTTGGATTCGCCATACAACAGTGGAGCATCGCGTAGAAATGATGGAAATCATTGCAGATGAAACGGTTAGTCGAATTACGAATATGGCAACGAGAACGGAACCAAACCATTTTGAACAGTTTATCGACCCTCGTGAGCCAAATCCGATGCGAGAAATTAATCCAACCATTTATGTGACTGATGTATTCGGCACAGTTTTAGCAACAAATCGACCATTTTCGCAAACTGTAGTAATTGATTTTAATGAACACATTGCCAAGCAAGATGAAATACAGAACAGCCAAATTGAGGACGAGAAGTATACGATTGTTAAACGAAGCATAACGATTGATGAACAATTGGCTGGCTATGTTTTTGTAGTTGAGAGTAATGAAACATTAGCTGAAGTGAAGCAAGAGTTTGGTTTGTTAGCACTTACCATCCTGTGTCTTGGACTTCTTGGTTGGGGGGCTATTTATACGTTATCTAAGCGTTTATCTAAGCCTATTACAGATGTAGCTGCTGCGGCTAAACTTGTTGAAAATGGGCAATATAATGTTTCGTTACCAACAAATATTAAAGAAAAAGAAGTGGATGAGTTAGTTACGTCCTTTAAAGAAATGGTGACACGCCTTGAACAATTAGAAAAAACAAGAACAGAGTTACTAGCTGGTGTGACACATGAGTTAAAAACGCCTGTTACATCGATAAGCGGTTTATTGCAAGCGGTCAATGATGAGGTCGTCACAGATGACGATGCGAAAGAATTTATTAGGATGGCACTTGCAGAGACAACGAAGATGAAAACGATGATTGGTGATCTTCTTGCATTTAACTCATTTGCAGTAGATGCTGTACCTGTTAAAATTGAAACTCTAAAAATAAATGATTTAATAGGGGACATTGTTCGAAGCTGGGGAGCTACTCATTCACAAATCGATTTGCATATTACACTGTTAGAAGAAGATACTTGTCTTCAAGCAGATGTCGTTCGTGTGCAACAAATTTTAACTAATTTACTGACAAATGCAGAGCAAGCAATGGACGGCAACGGAACAATTCATGTAACATTACAGACGGACAAACATTTTATCATTGTAGATGTGCAAGATAGCGGTTGTGGTATTCCACTAGCAGAACAGCCCTTTATATTTGAACGCTTTTACCGTGGCGAACAAAAGAAATATAAAATCCGCGGTTTAGGTCTAGGATTAGCGTTAAGTAAAATGATGGCGCAGTCCATCGGCGGAGACTTAACGTTAGTGAATAGTACAACGCAAGGGACGACTTTTCGCTTAAAACTAGTGAAAACGTTTTGACGTTTAGTTGACACAAAATCTTGTTACAATGAAGAGGACATTAATTATTGGAGGAAATGATAATGAAGCAAACGAACATAAAGAAAGTTTTTAAAATGGTGGCAGCACCGATTGCATTATGTGCATTTCTCGTTGGATGTTCAAATGGTGACGATGATTCACGAACAGTCGCAACGGTTGACGATAAAGTCATTACAGAAGCAGAGCTAAACCATTTATTACAAAGTCAATATGGACCAAGTACTTTAGATGCTTTAATTACAAATAAAATTGTAGAGTTAGAAGCAGAAAAATTAGACATTACGTTAACGGATGAAGAAATTGCAGAAGAGTACAACGCATATGCAGACGCATACGGTGGGGAAGAAGCGCTTCTAAAAGCAATTGAAAGTTATAATTTGACAAAAGAAGATATTATTAATGACGTTAAAATTTATTTATTAACGTTAAAAGTAATGGAAGACTACATCGGTATTACAGATGAAGATGTAAAAACATACTTCGAAGAAAATAAAGACAATTTCTCTACACCAGAGCAAGTAGAAGCGAGCCACATTTTAGTGGAAGATGAAGCAACAGCAAAAGAAGTGATTGAAAAATTAAATGCTGGGGAAGACTTTGCAACGCTTGCAAAGGAATATTCTACAGATAAATCAAATGCTGAAAAGGGTGGGGAATTAGGCTTCTTTAAACGTGGTGAAATGGTATCAGAATTTGAAGACGCTGCATTTGCAATGAATGTTGGTGATGTAAGCAAAGAGCCAGTTAAAACGGAATTTGGCTATCATATCATTAAAGTAACGGATAAAAAAGAAGCAAAAGAAGCTGATTTTGAGACAAGCAAAGAAGAGGCACGTAAGATGTTAGTAGAAGAGCGTGTAAATGAACAATATTCTAAATGGGTAACTGAAAAAATGGAAGAATATGATATCAAAACGTATTTGTTTGATACTAAATAATAAAAACTAAGGGGCTGTCTGTTAAAGGCAGCCCCTTTAATGGGTAACTTGGAGTTTTATTAGCCAATCGTGTCCTCGTATTAGCCACTTCTTAGCACATATTAGCCAATCCAGATTATTTATTAGCCAATCCTTTTTCCAACTAGCGTCTTGCTCCATTTATTTATCCGGCATTAACTCTCCACCGCAAGCTGCCAAACTTAACGTAAGTGCTCCTACTAATAACAAACGTGCAAATTTTCTCATCTGACAATTACCTTTTGTTTCTAATTAATAGTGATATAGATGTCAATAATATTTCTAAAAATAAATATAAATCCATATTTTCTCAACATTTATAGTTGCACTACTGTCACAAATGTGGTTTAATGAAAAT
>JBJEFO010000002.1:0-1419 GCA_051874135.1 Lysinibacillus sp. | reverse complement strand
TTCTCAATTAAGGAGATGTATTTTTATGATTACAGTAACAAATCGTATTAATGTAAAAAAAGGTATGGGCGAAAAAATGGCACCAATGTTCACTCAACCAGGTCCATTACAACAATTTGATGGTTTCCAGCGAGTAGAAGTATTAGTTTCTTCTCAATTCGAAGAGCATGATGAAATGAGCGTTGTCATGTACTGGGATGATGAAAAATCATTTGAAGCTTGGCGCGAATCAGACGCTTTCAAACAAGCGCACAAACGTCCAGCAAATGGCGAGCCAGATCCAAACTCACCAGTAATTAGCAGCCAAATTATTATTGCAAAAGTAGCAGCTGAAATCGCTAAATAATTAATTAGTAGACGAGTAGTATAATGATGCTATTCGTCTTTCTATCACATTAAAGGGGGTAATCTTATATGATTACTGTAACTAACCGATTTAAAATTGTAAAAGGTGGCATGGCGGAGCGTATGGCACCAGAGTTTGTTAAGCCTACAGGTTTAGAAGATTTTAAAGGCTTCCGTGGAATTGAAATTAATATTTCAACACAATTTGAAGACTATGATGAAATGAATGTCATGATGTACTGGGATACAAAAGAAGACTTTGAAGCTTGGCATGTAAGTGATCATTTTAAAAAATCTCATAAGCGTGACAAGGAAGCAGTAGAAGCAGACCGTGAGAAAAAACAATCGCCGATTATCGAGAACCAAGTAATTATTGCGCAATTAGCGGAGAAATGGGTTAACTAGTTTCATATGTAAAGACGCGCATATTAAAGCACCTTAAACGACATTTCGTTTAAGGTGTTTTTTTGCGGCATGTTAAGGAGGATAATTTGTGAAAAATGAATAGCCGTGCTATGATTCTTACGCATTCTAGTAAGAGTAGGTGATTTTATGCTTGATTTATTTCGCTCGTTATTTCCCCAAGTCAACCAGCCTAGTTGGCAACAAATAGCGGTAGCTGTAGCGATTATTGTTGTGGGGTTTATTGTACAGCGATATATTTTAAGACCAAGTATTACGGGCATTTCTAAATTTTTTAGAAAAAGAGGCCGTCTGTTCATTGCGGATATAATTGAACAGTTTAGCAAAGCGATTCGACGTGCATTTATGGTCATTATCATTGCGTTAAGTGTGTCCGTCGTTATTGAAGTATGGCTATTTACACATAAAACAGTGAAAAGCTTAATCATATCGATTATGGTTTACTATCTATATAAGGGAATATACGATGTTCTCACGTTTTATTTAATCAATCCAGACCGATTCAAAACGGGGAGAGATCAAGATATATTAACACCTTACTTTTTACGTATTAGTAAGGTACTTGTCATGATTGTTGCGCTATTTTCCATTGCATCACTTTGGAATTTTAACTTAAATGGCTTTTTAACAGCGATTGGATTGACAGGGGTT
>JBJEFO010000001.1:0-7928 GCA_051874135.1 Lysinibacillus sp. | reverse complement strand
GTTATTGTTCGAAAAAACGATGCGTATGCGCATCTAGCGCTTCAAGATAAAGTGAAGTACGTTCGTATTAAACGAGCGTTTCTAAAAGGAAAATATATATACTATGCTCAACTTGTATTAGAAGGCGTTCCACCTCAATCATACAACACAGAAGGATTGAAGCAACAGATCGGCACGGGGAGAGTAGGAATCGATATCGGTACTTCTACTGTCGCAGCAAGCTCTGAGAAACAAGTAATGCTAAAGGTTTTGGCTCCTAATGTGGTTAATTATGAGAAAGCCATTCAACGAATCCAACGCAAAATGGATAGAAGTAAAAGAGCGACAAACCCTTTAAAATATAATGATAACGGAACAATCCATCGTAGTAATCGAGAAAAGTGGGTATATTCCAATCGTTATGTCAAACTACGCAATCAATATCGAGAATGGCATCGTAAGAACCGAATGGTAAGAAAACAAGACCATGAAACATTGTCTAATGAACTGTTATCTATGGGTGATACATTTTTTGTAGAAACCATGTCCTTTAAGGGACTTCAAAAACGTAGTAAAAAAACGGAGAAAAATGAAAAAGGTCGATTTAAGAAGAAGAAAAGATTCGGAAGAACCTTATCCAATCGTGCGCCTTCTATGCTTGTAAGTTGCCTAGAACGGAAGTTGAAGTATCATGGTTTGAAATTAAACAAAGTGAATACAGTGAAAGTAAAAGCGAGTCAGTATAATCATTTTGATGACACCTATACGAAAAAATCATTGAACAAGCGTTGGCATGACTTCAACGGCATTAAAGTCCAACGAGATTTATATTCATCTTTCCTTTTAATGAACATGGTCCATGATAAAGACTTAGATAAAATAGATAGAGATTTATGTTTCGAAACATTTGATTTATTCCTTAAAAATCACGATGAGTTAATTAATAATCTAAAAAAAGAACCCCATACGCTTAAAAGTATGGGAATAAGGTAAACAATAAAAACGGTTTAGGCATGAGCCGGTGCGAACGCTAATGATGGCAATGGTCGTCTTGTTCGTTGAAGTCTAAAGGAAATAAGATCATGTCTTTATGTTGTACCCAACCAGTTTCATCGGTTGATGGGAGAGTAAAGAAGAAATCTTTTGTACTTTAGAACCCCACTCATTCATGGGTGGGAGTGTCAGAACGATTGTGACATCGACTGAAGATGTGATGAAACAAATTTATGAAGTGTCAAGCGTAGCTGAACAAATGGCGGCAAGCGCTGAGCAAATCGCAGCAACGTTCACATTACTAAGCGATATTTCACAAAATGCTAGTAACCAAACACAGCAAGCTGTTTCATTAGTAGAAGAGCAATATGCTTCTATGCAGGAAATTACAGCTTCCGCGAATATGCTTACACATTTAGCAGAAGGATTACAAGATGAAGTAACGAAATTTAAAGTGTAGCACGAAAGAGATTGACTAATATCGGTACGCAGTTGGCTAATAAATGCTCGTGATTGGCTAATATGTATCCCAAAGTGGCTAATATGTGCTCGGAGTTGGCTAATATCAAGACGAGATTGGCTAATAACACCAAAATTATCTATAAAAAACGGGGCTGTTATCGTTCGAACAGCCCCGTTCTTTTATGATTGAACCGTATAATCTTTCAGTTCATCACGTAGCTTTGCCTTTAGGAATTTCCCTACTGATGTTTTTGGAATTTCTTCTAAAAACACAATATCGTCAGGCACCCATTTCTTCGGGAATTGGTCTATTAATGATTCAAGTAGTTCTTCTTTCGAAATGTTTTCTTTAAATTCTGGCTTCGGTACAACACATGCTAACGGACGTTCAATCCATTTTTCATGTGGAATCGCAATAACTGCTGCTTCGAATACTTTTTTATGTGTCATAAGTGCATTTTCTAGTTCAATAGAAGAAATCCATTCTCCACCTGATTTGATTAAATCTTTCGTACGGTCGGTAATGCGAATATAACCATCCGGCGTATAAACAGCAATATCACCTGTATATAACCATCCATCCTTGAAGGCTTCTGCCGTTCGTTCATCTTTATAGTACTCAGCTGCAATCCACGGACCACGTATGATGATTTCCCCCATCGTTTTGCCGTCCCATGGTACATCACCATTTTCATTAATAATCCGTGTTTCTACAAATGGACTTGTTAAACCTTGTGTTAAACGAATCTCCATTTTTTCATCAAAGCTATAGTCATCCATTTCCGATGTCAGCATCGACAAACTAACAAGCGGCGACGTTTCTGTCATTCCATAGCCTGTGAAATATTCGATCCCCATTTCTTCAAATGCACGAATGAGCCCTAGTGGTGAAGCTGAACCGCCACACACTAAAGAACGTAAATGCGATAAATCGCGTTTGTTAGCTTGTTGCTCCTGTAGCACACCTAACCAAATTGTTGGTACACCTGCAGATACCGTTACATTATACTGCTCAAATAAATCTAGAATTAATTGTGGAGTAAACATAGGACCAGGTAGCACTTGTGTAGCCCCTATATTCACACAGGCAAACGGAAGACCCCATGCATTTGCATGGAACATCGGTACAACAGGCAATACAACATCACGCTCTTTAAGACCAACTCCATCAGCAAACGCCATTAAACTGCTGTGAAGTACAATGCTACGATGCGTATAGACAACCCCTTTTGGCATTCCTGTCGTCGCACTTGTGTAGCACATGCCTGCGGGTGAATTTTCATCTAAATCTTCTGGGAACACATAATCACCTGAAGCATCAGCTAGTAATTCTTCATACGAATAGGCATTTGGAAGTGATGTTTTCGATAAATCTACATTGTCCCCACAAATAACATACGCTTTTACTGTTTTAAAATGTGGTGCAACAGCTTCTACTAACGGCAGCAATGAATCATCGACTAAAATAATTTCATCCTCCGCATGATTGACAACATAAACAATATGCTCTGGGAATAAACGAATATTGACCATATGCAACACCGCACCGGCACAAGGCACAGCAAAATATGCTTCCAAGTGGCGATGATGATTCCAGCAAAACGTTGCTACTTTCGTACCGCGCGTCATCCCAAGCTTTTCTAGAGCTTCCGCCAGCTTGCGCGTCCGTTTTACGTATTCTTTATACGTAAATTCATGAATCGAATTTTCACCTGTTCGTGAAATGATTTTCTTATGCCCAAAATAACGTTCCGCACGATTTAAAAACCCAGTTAAAAGCAATGGTGTATCCATCATATGCATAGTACATCGCCTCATTTCGAATAAGGTATCACCGACTCCAACACTCAGTTTTACTAGCATTGTACATATCTAAATCTACGAAACTTTATCCACTAATCATCGCCTTGTCCATCTAATATAGCTAGCAGGAATGCACGATTATTTCGGTTGCATACGGATGGCGCCGTCTAAGCGAATGACTTCCCCATTTAACATTGTATTTTCAATAATCGCCCCAACTAGATGAGCGTATTCGCTTGGCTCACCTAAACGTTTCGGGAATGGCGTCATTGCACCGAGCGCATCTTTTGCCGGATCTGGCAACGTCGCAAATAATGGTGTATTGATTAGACCAGGTGCAATCGTCATGACACGTACACCAATAGATGCTAATTCACGCGCAATCGGCAACGTCATACCTACGACACCACCTTTTGATGCACTATAAGCGGCTTGACCAATTTGTCCATCGAACGCCGCAACTGAAGCAGTATTAATAATAACACCGCGCTGTCCATCTTGATCTGGTTCATTATTTTCCATTGCAGCAGCTGCTAATCGAAGGACATTGAACGTTCCCGTTAAATTAACACGTAATACTTTTTCAAAATCAGCGAGTGCATGAACCCCGCGCTTTGAAACTACCTTTTGCGCTACACCAATACCAGCACAATTGACCGCAACATTAATCTTTCCAAACGTTTCAACACCGCGATTAATTGCTGAAATTACTTGCTCTTCATTTGAAACATCTGCTTTTACGTACGTTACAGCATCGCCTAATTGTTCAACAAGGCTTGCTGCTCGCTCGTCTTGTAAGTCAACGATAACGGCCTTACCGCCTTGTGTTACAATATTTCGCACCGTTGCCTCTCCTAGCCCTGATGCGCCTCCTGTTACAATTGCTACCACTTCATTCAGTTTCATATGTCATATCCCCTTTACATGTTTACTTATAGTTTTTCGATAATCGTTGCGTTCGCCATCCCCATGCCTTCGCAAATCGCTAATAATCCATAGCGTTGGTTTTCGCGCTGCATACGGTATACGAGCGTTGTTAATAGTTTCGCTCCAGATGCACCTAATGGGTGTCCAAGTGCAATCGCACCACCGTCTGGATTTAACTTTTCCATATCCGCTCCTAGCTCTTTTGCCCACACGATTGGTACAGGAGCAAACGCTTCATTTACTTCATACGTATCGATATCATCGATTGTTAAATTTGCTTTCTCAAGTACACGTCGAGTTGCCTCAATTGGACCTGTCAGCATTAATGTTGGATCAGAACCGACTACTGTTCTTGCAACAATTTTTGCAAGCGGTTTCACACCTAACTCTTGTGCCTTTTCACTCGACATAATGAGTACAGCTGATGCACCGTCACTAATTTGTGATGAACTACCAGCAGAAATGACGCCATCTTCTTTAAACACTTTTTTCAAGCCTTGTAATACTTCAACTGTCGTGCCTGGGCGAGGTCCTTCATCTGTTGTCACACCTTGAATTGGTACAATTTCATCTTTAAAATAGCCGGCTTCAATAGCACGAATTGCACGCTCATGACTTAACGCTGAATATTCATTTATTTCTTGCTCTGTTAACTCCCACTTTTCTGCAATTCTTTCTGCTGAAAGACCTTGATGAATAAGTTCATAGTTTTCACGTAAGCGTTCTCCGCGATGTGCACCTTTTGTATTTGTTCCCATCGGTACACGGCTCATACTTTCAACACCACCAGCAATAACAACGTCCATATCGCCCGATAAAATCGCTTGTGCTGCAAAATGAACTGCTTGTAAACTTGAACCACATTGGCGATCAATCGTCACACCGGGCACTTCAATTGGAAAGCCTGCCATTAGCGCTGATGTACGCGCAATATTTAACGCCTGCTCTGCTGTTTGATTTACACAACCTAAAATGACATCTTCTACTTGTCCTTTGTCGATACCGGCTTTTTTAACAACTTCCTCCAGTACATCTGCCGCTAAATCATCTGGTCGTATTTCCGCTAATACCCCTCTATTGCGACCTACTGGTGTACGGGCTGCCGCTACGATTACTGCTTCTCTCATACTTTCATCCCCTTTAATAATGTTTTAATTTGCTTCATTTAAAGAACGTGCCTCTCTTCACTGTTCTCCTAAATGATATTTCAATACTTTACCTGACGCATTGCGCGGTAAAGTGTCGGTCACGATAAAATGACATAGGATTTTGTAGCTAGACTCACTATCCTTCAGCCTAAAAATCCCCACCGTAAAGTATATGATTTTAATTGAATTAACATTCTAATAAGCTACTTTTTATAAATAACTTAATGTAAGAAAAATAGTCTGGAAATGTTCCATTATAATAAAAAACCCCCACTCATTTATCATTGAGCAGGGATACAAGTTTCTATTCTTTTTCCGTACCTTTCAGTAACTGTCCGAAGCGCTTCATTTCTGGATCTACTTTAGGCGTGAAATTAAATGTAGTTTTTTCTTCACCAAACTCTGCATTCGGATCAACTTTCAAGCCCATTTGAGCACCAGCTGTTGCCAGCGGGTCATTAATTACGCCTTCTCGTTTACCATCAAAATGCGGTGTCGGTTGAACATTTGGATTTGGAAGTTTGCGCGGCACATCAATCATCTCCTTTCACATTAATATGACGTGAACGGAAATACTTTATGCATATTTGCACAACTTCTCTACTTGATATGAATAGTGTAGTCAATATGTAAAAAATGAAGTCCGAAAATCGTCATATCATGTGTAGCAATTAATGTATCGCCTTTTTGCTGGATGATAAAATGCTCCTCCAGCGGCAATTTAAACGTATAGCGACCTATCGCTAAATAAACGCCTGCTTCCGCTGCTCCTTTACTTACTAAATGCAATGCACCATTCTGCTCCTCCAGCGATAAAATGCCCATCATTGTAGAAAATGGTAGTGGAAGTGCAATATTCATATACGTTTTGCCGTCTGAAGTATGCTTTGAATAAATGGCTACAAAAACGGTTTTATCGTTAATTGTCCGCTTCCATACACGAGGTTTTTCACGTTTATCTATATGTTCATCTACTAAATGAATCGTCCCCGTCATCTCAACAACATCCGAATGAAACGGTAAATTTAACTGCTCAATTCTTCTACTAATCCATTGATATATAAACGCAAAAGGCTTAAACCACGGCCGCCATTTAACAGAAGAAAATAACTGGTAATCCGTTGTCTGTTCGTAAAATTGCGTTATGCTTTCTGGTAAATTTTTTGTATCTACAAAATCAGATAACCGATCGACTAAACCCCGATGCGCGTCACCTAATAATTGTAATTCCCCTCTAATTTGGCTTACCGGAAACGTGAATGCTTGTTGTTTCGATGGCGGTACGTTCACCGCCCAACCAATCACCGTGAAAACGCCAAATACAAAGCAGTTTATCCTCCCATGGAAATCAAGCATGTTCGGAATATCTACAATGACTTGTCCTGAGAAATTACCGTATGCATACAAAAACGACCAAATGATTGTAAAGCACAATGCGCCAATCGTTAACCGAATCGATATAGCTTGCATCAACGGCATTCGAACTTGGAAAGTCATAATGAATAACATAAAAATAGCTACTACATACAATGTGACCGATACAATTTCAATGACTGTTGAAAACGTAATACCAAGTGCAACGAGTAGCGGACCGGATACAATAATTAGCGCGATTGGCTCGTACAGTTTTCTTGTATACAGTCGCCCAAATAGACCAAGCGATACACAAAGCATAAATCCTGAATAATGAAAATGAATCGCCGTAAGCCATGTAATAATCGGTGAAAAACCTGTATCAATTTGTGCGATATACGCAAAATACCACGCCCCACCGATTGCTACGTACAGAAATCCTGCATCAATCATGATTTCTGCTAAATTTGTAAAACCTCGGTTCAAAAATCTTTCTAATCCCTTTTTTGCTATTATGCATGTTGCTAGAAAATATAATGCAGCACAAATAACTTCGAGCAAAAATACAGAAGGTTCAAAACATAAAACGGTAACCGCTACCATACCTACTGCTAGTATGACTTGCTCCCAGCCTTTTAACCTGACGATTAACTGCACCACTGTTGGCACAAAGACAAGTTGCGCTACTGTTAAATACATGAAATAACTATGCTCATTTGCGATAAACAATGTTACACATAGCAGTACAATACCTAACAAACTTAAAGGATTACGAAATGCTTTCACTAAACTCCCCAGCATACATCATCATCCTCCCGAAAATGTCATTATAAATAGACACATGAATTGTAAAAACGTCCTTTTCGTCATCATACCCTTCCTCGACAATGACACGTCCTTCTAATATGGATGGCATCGGTACTTCAAGAGCGCCACAAACAAATTTTTGTTTGCCAGAGCGAATGAGTAAATGACCTGTTGATGTGACATCAAAGCGCAAATCTGAATAAAAGAATGATGGATCGCCTAAATAATCTTTCACTATTCGCTTTTTCATATCGATTGTCATCTTCGCATTAAACTGACGAGTGGCGTTCGGAAAATAAAATACCCGCTCCCAATACACTTCCATTTCGCCATGTTCATTTATATAATTCAAATTCGTAATTTGAAACGGAATTTTCTCGCCGCTTTCAGGAAATAAAAATCTTGATTTTGAAGCGAGATGATAAAATGGTTGAAGTAGCTTTGTACCCGTGTTAA